>CAYYHF010000426.1:0-1980 GCA_964471415.1 uncultured Clostridia bacterium
AGCCCGTGATCGGGGTCGAGGACTATGAACATGTGGACGGCAGGCGGGCATATGATTCGGATGCCAAAGGTCTGTCGTTGGGTCTTGCCCAGTGGAATGACCGAGGCAAGGTGGAGATATCGGCAAAGGTATGGCGGCATACCGGGGAGAAATGGTCCAGGCAATCGGAGGAACTTCCCCTGCACAGGGCGCTCGATCTGGCACTGCTGATCTGCAAAGCCCGTCAATACTTCATGGAGGCATATCGCTACGAGAAGCTCTACGACCCCGACAAGACCACCATCGACCGGGTAGGCCTTCAGGGCGATGCAATGACGGTTGAGGTATGCACCGACAACCCCATGATCGACGAGGACATCAGGCTGTTCAGGGATTGCATAAGTAGGGACGACGAGTTGATCGGCGAAAGGCTGAGCGCGCTGTCTGCCGTTCTGAAGGACATGGGCTACTGACGGGTGGAGACGATGGAGGGACCGACAACCATCGCTGTGTCCCCGCCGGCTACCGGCGCGTAAGCTGACCAGAGATCGCGTTCCGCTGATCGGCCGCATGGCGTGCGTGGGCGAGGGAAGCGAGGAGGTGAGACGGCATGGAGACGACTGGTCCGCTGAACATACCGCCAGGGACTATGGTGATCTTCGAGGTTGACACCGCCGAGGATGCCATTGTGTTCGAGGCTGCCCTGGATCCGCCGGCCGCACGGATTGGCGATGTTCGTGACCATGCCAGCGTAATAGCTGTGGAACTGGCGGAGGGCGCCGCCGTTGCCACCGTCAATGTGGGGGCGACGTTGCTCTACGCAGACTGTGAAGGCGAGGAGCATACCAGAGTGTACGACACGGCCACGCTGCTCCGGGTGGATATGCCCGGGGTGTTGAGCACAGACAACGTAGCAGGGCACATCCTGGACTGCCTGGGCGCCGACGATGAGCTGGCAGACGAGGGGAGGATATGGCGCCACACGCGTCGTGTCAGCGCTACCGTGTCGGCTGAGCGTGCATACTGGCATATGTGACCTGCTGGTTGTCCTATTATGCCTCTAGCTCGGTTGCAGTCGTGGCGTGTCCGCATAGCGTATAGAGCAATCCCATCATGAGGAGGAGATAGCTCAAATGCGCATGAATGCGATTCGCGCCATAGCTGTCGTGAGCATCGTTCTGGTGTTCCTGTTCGGCTTCGGCCTTGTGGGGTGCCTAGCTGAGGAGCCCTCTTCGGCTGTGTGCCCGGAGCAGGAACCAGTATGCAGGTGCGTGCCAGTCACGGTGATCGTGGGCTGCGGGGAATGTACTCGGTGCGATGAACGGGATATTCCGCTGTGCCCGCCCGCCCGAGTGCCCCAGAGCCCCTCGATCGTCAAGAGCCTAGTGATTGACCTCGTTCAGGTCCGGAACGGCAGCGTACTGGTTCTCGCCCACGTTGACAAACTCATAACCTACGTCGACATCGACGGGGTCACCAGAACAAGGCTGGTGAGAGTCCCATTCACTTGCGAGATCCCCATCGAGGGAATCGTGTTCACCGACACAGTGGCGTTCCAGAGCATCGTCATCACAGATGAGACGGACTGCCTGTGCAGCGATGGCAGAACTCTGCGCGAGAGACTGTGTGTCAGGATCAACGTGTCCATACAACGGATCATCGCATGCAGGTTGGTGTGTGAGCCTGACGCCTAAGGCGGAGTAGAGCGCAAGGCGATTCAGGCACACGTACTCAGAGTAGCACAGCCTAGCCCGGCACAGCCCGGCCCGACCTTGTTCGGCGCCGGGCGTCTGCTCTTTGCGGACGCGCGATGGCGCCGTCTGGGCTTCATCTAGGGCAGAACGGCCTGGTGTTTACGCCTTGCCGATATGCGTGATAGAGTAAACGCGTAATGCCAATCCTAGGAGGTCATCACAATGGCTGCCAACACCCCGGAGTGGATCCGAAGCGCGATCATCTATGAGGTCTTCCCGAGGAACCACACGGCCGAAGGGACGTTCG
>CAYYHF010000427.1:0-1968 GCA_964471415.1 uncultured Clostridia bacterium
AATACGTCCGCACCGCGCGGCCTCCCCGATCGCCTTGACGGCAATTGCGTGTTCATCTGGACCATGACACATCAAAACGATGTCGGCGCCCGCCACTATCGCCCTGATTGCCGCCTCGCCCAGGCCATAGCGCTTGGATACGGCGCCCATGAAGAGATCGTCCGTGATGATAATGCCCTTGAAACCGAGTTCCTGCCGGAGCAGCCCGCAGAGCACGTTCCGCGACATCGTTGCGGGGAGAAACGGTTCGGGCTCGATGGCCGGGAACGTGACGTGGGCGGTCATTATCGCGCCCACGCCCGCCGCTATGGCGGCCTTGAACGGAACAAGCTCCACCGCATTCAGCCTGTCGCGGCTGTGAGGGACGGAAGGCAGATCGATGTGGGAATCCACGGTCACATCGCCTTTGCCCGGAAAATGCTTGGCAGTTGCCAATACGCCCGCAGACTGACTCGCCGAAATCGCTTCGCCGCCCATGGTCGCCACCAGTTCGGGGTCTTCACCGTAAGACCTCACCCCGATGGCGGGGTTGCCCGGGTTGTTGTTCACGTCAAGCACAGGCGCGAGGTTCATGTTCAAGCCGAGCTCAAGCATCTCTTGGGCGGTCGCCGCAGCGGCGCGGCGCGCATACGCGGGGCGGTCGGCGGCGCCGAGCGCCATGTTGCCCGGAAAGACAGTTGCACCGCTGAGCAGTCGAGCGACTATGCCGCCCTCTTGATCTATGGCGGTAAAAAACCCTGCGGGCGAAGGGCGGCAACACGCCAAGCGTTGCAGATCGCGGGTGAACGTCCACATCTGCTCAGCTCCAGCGTAGTTGCGAGCGAAGAAGATCACATTGCCTATGCGAAGTGAGTTCAGGTGGTTCTCCAGATCGGATGTAACCGACCGGCCCTCAAATCCCGCCATCACCATTTGGCCGACTTTGTCCTCAAAAGTCATAGATTCCAGTAGCTGCCCTGCAAGACGGGTACCCGCATTCGCAGGCGAGTACATGGCTACGACCTTCCCTTCCTGGCTGCGACCGCCCGTTTCGTCTTGACCAAGCACGTCATAGCGTCCTCATAGCGGCCCATGGCCACCAGCACGAAGAGGCAATCAACCACTGATAGCTGGGCTATACGGGAAGCCAGAGCGCCGCCGCGCAGGCTGCTCTCGGCTGCGGACGCGACCAGGACCACATCGGAGTGTTCGGCCGCGCTGGAGCTGGGATGGTTGGTGATGCATATAGTCCGCGCACCGACCTCCTTGGCCAGGCGCAGCACCTCCAGAGTGTCGATGGTCTCGCCTGAATAGGACACCCCTACGACCACGTCCGCCGAGCCAAGAAGGGAGACCCTAGTGAGCTGCAGATGCGGATCGAGCTCGCATTCGGCCAGGACTCCGATCCTCATGAGCTTCTGCTTCGCGTCCAGAGCCACAACGCCGGACGCCCCCATGCCGAAAAGCGACACCGATCTGGCCCGCGAAATCAGGGCCGCGGCTTCGCCCAGCTGCTCTGGGTCGAGCACCTTGGATGTGTCGGAAAGGGCTGCAGAATTGGAGTTGAAGATCTTCTGTATGACGATATCAGGAGCATCTCCCTGTTCTACCTCGCCGAAAGCTGTGGCCGGAGCTACCGCAAGGTCGCGGGCCAAAGCCAGTTTGAGCTGGACAAATCCCTCGAAACCCAGCCTCTGGCTACACTTGATGACCGTAGACTCACTAACGCCCGCGGCCGAGCCAAGCTCAACGGAGGACATGTTGACTACATCTTCCGGATTGCCCATGATGAACCGCGCGACCTTCTGTTCAGACGGTCGCAGCCCGGGTAGACGACCCCTTATCAGCGGCAGACAATACAGCGACATTCTTGCTACACCTCGTTGTAGCTACTTCCACAGGCGCGGAACAATTCCTTCTCCCCATACCGTGGTCTTGCAATACTACCTTATTCAGACCGCGGCGAGGTGCCCGCCCAGGCCGCCGGCG
>CAYYHF010000428.1:0-1960 GCA_964471415.1 uncultured Clostridia bacterium
GCTGGGCGGAAGGATTCACTATCGCTCTCGGGTAAGCAGAATACTGGTCGAGGGCGACCGGGCCGTCGGCGTAATCGCAGATGGCACGGAGCACAAGGCCGATGTGGTGATCTCGGCGGCTGACGGTCATTCCACCATCTTCGATATGCTGGGCGGCGAGTTCGCAGACGATCGTATCAGGAGATACTACGATGCGGCTCCACGGCACATAGAGATGGCTCTGCAGGTCTCGTTTGGGGTGAATCGCGAGATGTCGCAAGAACCGCATGCGCTCACCTGGTTCCTGCCCGAGCCGGTCACCATTGTCGACAGGGAGCTCGACCGGATCGATATCGAGGTCTACAACTTCGATGACACCCTGGCGCCTGAAGGGAAGACCGTGGTAAAGGTGATGCTGAGCGCCGGTTACGACTACTGGAGAGGGCTACTCGAGGCCGACCGGGCGAAATACGGCGACGAGAAGCAGCGCGTGGCAGATGTGGCGCTGAGGCTGCTCGAACGGCGCTTCCCAGGCATCAGCGCACAGGTTGAGATGACGGACGTGGCTACGCCCGTTACCACCGAGCGCTTCACGGGCAACTGGCGAGGGCTGCAGGCCTGGATAGTTCCCGGCGAGCCCTTCGCGATGTTCAGGGGCCTGACCCGCACCCTGCCAGGGCTGCGGAACATGTACATGGTCGGGCAATGGGCGGAGGCCACAATCGGGCTCCCGACAGCAGTGGTGTCCGGACGCCGTGCCGTCCAGAGCATCTGCAGGCTTGACCGAAAGCGGTTTCGGACAACCATCGATCGGGTATGATCGAAGGCGCTGACTGGGATCTCTGCAGCAAGCGGAGAAGCTGCTGAGACCATCGTGGTTGCGGGAAGGTCGCCGGTTCTCAACACATGGGCCATCTCGTAAGCTCGTCCGCGCTCCCTGAGGAGGCACGGCATTGACGAATCGACCGTGCTCATACCGGCCAAGAGGGACTTCGCATCGTTGTGCGGAGATGATACAGCCCGCGTGTTCGACGAACACGATGAAGTCAACTATGACGCCTCTATTGTATCGCGCGACCAATTCCGGATACGAACTGATCCAGGTCGGAGTTGAGCGCCAACACCGTTCTGTGTAGGCCGCGGACCAGTTCCAGAGTCCGCTCCGCGTCTGGCTGAAACCCATGGATGTTCCTGAACACGTGCCTGAATGCACGGTATTTGTCCAGCAGCGCTGCCGTGTCGCTAGACAGCAACGGAGGACGCAATCCGGGAATGGCCAGAGTCATTTGACCTAGCAGCTCTTTGTGCCAGTCGTCGCCGCCGGGAACACCTCCGTCGATCCTCGCGGCCACGGTCTTGGTCACGTTCTCCACGAACGTGTAGAAATCGTTGAGCATCGACCCGAGTATGCGCAGTGCCTCATCATCGCACAGCCGGAAACCGCCAATGGTCTCTGCTTGTAGCTCGGGATAGAGATGATGCTTCGACATCTGGCTGAGAAGGCGACCAAGGTTCTCTCGCTCTCTCGCTATTCGGGCCTGAACGACCGGGTAGTGCTCGGGTTTCAAAGACGTATTCCCCTTTCCCGCGCGTACTCAATCAGACTGTCCTCCGCATCTTCGATGCACACTACACTGAGGTCGAAAGGACCGGCCATCTCATCGGCCGCCACGTACATGTCCCAGTACCCGCCCCTGAATCCTTCAACGAGGATGTCTATGTCCGACTTGTCGTGGAAGCAACCTCAGGAAACCGCCGCAACCCCAGAGGAGGTGTCGGCTGGCACTCAGGAAGTAGCTGCGTCAGTCCAGGAAACAGTCGACTCGTCCGCCGCGCTCGCGAACCTAGCTCAGAATCTGTCGTCACTAGTTGCCCAGTTTAGGATATGATACGGGCCTCTTGCTTCCAAGACTTCCGCAGTTGGGATTCCATACTGACCAGCACAAGCCGTTTGGTAATGCCGTATGGCTTATGAGTATGG
>CAYYHF010000429.1:0-1950 GCA_964471415.1 uncultured Clostridia bacterium
TTCCAGGTTTGAGTCTCGTAGGATCCACTGTGACTGTGATTCCAATTGACTCGCCCGCCGGCACGCTGCCCTCATCAGGCGTCCAAGTTAGCCAACCGACATCGGTGCGGCCCAAGCCTGTGTTAATCAGATACATGAAGTTGTTGTTTTGAGACGCAACCCATAGCCTTCCATCAGGAGCAAACTCGCAGCCCGCGCCTGAGTAGAGGTCGTTTGCGGGATGCTGACATTGCGCAAGTACAGCGCGGCTCACCGGGTCAACGAAGTAGATCATGTCAGGTTCAGCGTTCGTCGTAACAACCAGTATGTTTGCGACAGGATGATACGCTAGGCCCGCAATGGCTACAGGCATCATCCATTGATCAATGATGGCACCAGGCTCGTCCCAACTCTCGCCTTTGATCTTGTAGATCATGCAGTCATTCCATCCACCAGTGTAGAACGTATCATCGTTGGGATTGTAGGAGAGACCTCGCTGAGAGCCCGCCGCCCACATTGGATTCCATATCGATCCCAGCACTTCGCCTGTCTCAGGATCAATCTTGTAAATGCCATTGTCGCCACCCACGCTTACCTGCCAGATGTAATCACCGTCAAAGGCCATGTCAGCAGCCCACTCGCCGCCAAACTCCGCTGGCCAGCTGACGCCAGTCTGGGCACCCTCAGGTGTGACAACGTAGTCGATGTTCCCCTGGCTGTCTCCAATGACCACCTCTTGAGTGTTTTGCAGCACACCTACACCCCAGCCAGAGATTATGGGCGGGGGGCAAGACCAACTTGTAACCACTAAGCCAACGTCCTCAGGCAACCACTCAGATCGCTCGGGAGCGGCATTGGGCATGAAGATGCCAGCGGCCGTCTTGGCATTCGGATCCCTGATGGCCTCTGCAGCCACAGCCCTCTCAGGCAATTTGACCATGTTAGGGAACTGCGCGCCTCCGAACACGAGCGCGCCTGGTCCCGCATTAGATAGGGTGAGCGTGTCAGATGCGCTTTGGCTGCCCACAAAGAACCGGAACTGAGTCGGATTCCAGCTTGCACTGGCAGGTTCTCCGACAGTCACCGTAACGCTTTCCGTAGCTGCGTAGCCATCATTGTCGACTGCGCGGAAAGTTGCGGTGTATACGCCAGCCTCTGTATATACATGGTCGACTACGAACTCATTGACAACGGGCGAACCGTCGCCGAAATTCCATTGCTTCTCGGCTATTGAGCCATCCGGGTCGTGCGCCGCCGCAACGAACTGGAACAGCGCCCCAGGAGGCCCAACGAGCGGGTTCACGCTGCACGCCGTAATCTGCGGTGGACTATTCGGAATCACCTCAATGCGGACAGGAACGATACTCTCAGGATCTCGGACATCATTCGTGTCCAGCGCTACGCTACCAGTGAGAATCCCGGATTGCACCGCTGCAAGATCAAACGTGACAGCCAGGTCCATGCTCCCGCTAGGCTCGATCTCGCCTTGAGCAGGTTCAACAGACATCCAACTCGCCGGAATTTGGCTCGTTTCTGGGCTCTTTACCCCCACATCATGTGCACACGTCCCGGGCGAAACGGCTGAGATATTCTCTCTTGCAGTGAAGTGAAGCGGACCATCACCCACGTTAGTTACAGTGAGTGTCTCTGTATGCTGTCGGTGCGCCCGTATCACTTGGCTAAATGCCACTGGTTCCACTTCTGCCTGGGGCAAATCGGCCACGACGATAGGGAGCTCAGCTACAGCTTCAAAGCCATCATCATCAGCAACCGTCACAGTGGCGGTGTAGTTGCCCTCTACTGTGTAAGTATGCACAGTGCTAAACTCGCCACTCACAGTTGGGCTATCGTCGCCAAAGTCCCAGACCACGTCCACAATCTGCCCATCTTCGTCGTATGCATCCACCGAGAAATGGACTTCCAGTGGAGCGCTTCCGGCCCACGGATCGGCCACAGCTGACCTGATCGTAG
>CAYYHF010000430.1:0-1949 GCA_964471415.1 uncultured Clostridia bacterium
CCTGCCATCTCACGGAGAACGGCTGTCCGTCATACACGAAATCCTGTCCTGGCTGTGCGATCTTCACCGATTCAACGAAGCGCAGTTCCACCCTTTTCGTCTCTTCGGGCCCCGCGACGAACTCAGCTCCGACCATCTGGAGATGGTAGCCATCGACGCTCTGGGCTGCATCGCTGTTGAGCGCGATGCCCAGTTCATACCTTCGGCCTGAAGGCAGATTGAAGCGGAACCGGCCGTCATTGTCCACTGACCGCCAGGGCATGTTTCCATAGTCCGTGGAGAACCTGGTTTTCTCGTTGATTTCATGCGCCAGGACCTTCACGCCTGATAGTGGACGCCCGTCCAGGAACACTGTCCCTTCTACTGTGGCTGATCCCTTCGCGTTGTCGTCGCCGTTCGCCATTTCGTTGAGAGCCGCGAGTTTGGCGTCCACCTGTTCTCGGTAGTCTTGGCGCATGTATTCGATGTCGGCGGGCGAGGGACCGATGTGGTCGGATTCGCGCTCGCGCCAGTAGTCCGCCGTGCGTTCATACACGTTGAGGGTCTCCTCGTACGCTGCTCTCGCTGCCTCGTAATCGCGGATCGCGGCCAGTACATCGCCCATTTTGATCTGCCGCTGCTCGGCATAGGATGTGGGCATTTCCCTCGCGCAGTATTCCAGCAGGCCGAGAGCTTCGTCTGACCTGCCCTGTGCCATGTATGTGTCCACTAGGAGAAATGCAGCATTGGCCCGGTCAACGCCTCGCACATCGCGCGCGGCTTTCAGCAGGAAACCCTCGGCCCTGGGATCGCCGGAGTGGTAGAGCGCCGTTGCGAACTGGTTCAGGGCATGAGGAGCGGTCCAGTGATCGGGGTAGTCAGTGAGGATCTTCTCCAATCGTTCCAGCCTGGACAGGACTCCTTTGGGCGCCTCGGCGACCGCGCCGCTTTCGTGCGTGACGGACGAGTGCGTGGGGAATATGACGGCCCTGAAGCTGTGGCTGTCGGGCAGGAGAGACGCCGACCAGTAGAGAGCGGCCGGAACTCTGTCGCTGTTGGGGTATTCAGAAAGAAATCGGTCGTAGTAAGCGAGGGCCCTTACCGGGTCGTGGTTCTGCCGTGCTATCTCGGCCGTTTTGTACAGGTAAGCATCGCCGCACGCCCTCGCGAGACCCGCCATGGACAGGACTAATGCGGCCGCGATGATCAGGTATTTGTTCTTTACCCTTATCTTGTAGGCCCCATGTGTGGTCATAAGAGGCTCACTCCTTGGTTGATCAGGGTTGTCTTTTCAGTCGATGCCTGCATGAGCAGCGCGGCGGCGCTCTGGTCTATCAGAAGCAGCGGACCCAACGAGCCCCATACTCCCAGCCCGATCAGGACCAGCGCAGCCGCAGCTCCGGGGATCGATATCTCGGTGGTTCCGTTCCAAAAGGCCGTTGCACGTTTGGCGAGCGCCCCCCGGCGTTGGGACTGCGATCGTGCCCGGGGGCAAAGCTCAGGCGCCTCTGAGGCCTTGTCGGCGCGCGCAGCCATCGCCTGCTTGAGCCGCGCCGCGATACGCCGCTTGTCGTCTTCTGAGAAGCTTATCTGTCTCATCTCACCCTGCAGAGTCCTTTTCAACCTGTCGTTGTTCATGATTCATCCCCCTCAAGGGCCTGCGCCAGTCTTTGCCGAGCTCTATGCAAGAGGCTCTTGACTGTGCCTGCCGGCTTGCCAGTCAGGCTCGATATCTCGGCAATGGAGAATCCCTCGTGGTAGAACAGCACGACAACCTCACGATAAAGGCGCGGAAGGCCGCCCACGGCGCGGCTCACCCTGAGGGACTGCTGTGCGCTCTCCCACTCGGTTTCGACCGAAGCCTCATCGTTGGCGATGGCATCCAGCTCTTCGGACGGCGCCAGGCTCAGATGTGTGTCGATCTTGCGTCGACATCGCTGACGATGGCACCACCGCAGCAAAATGGCGTA
>CAYYHF010000431.1:0-1944 GCA_964471415.1 uncultured Clostridia bacterium
GCCGGACGCCGTCCCGCACATCGTCATAGTTGAGGCCGACCCGGCCCCAAAGCCGTGAGACTTCCATTACGTGCCACTCTTTCGTGGTGGTCTATCGGTGCTAGCCTCTGCCAAGATCATCGCCGTCCAGATGTCACCCTGCTGAAGCAAAAGCCAGGGAGCGACCCCGGCGATCCGGGCCGCCCGACATAGCCGTAACCATTCGGGCACATAGCCGTACTCGCCCTGGGTCTCTACCCACTTTTCATACTCCCTGGCCTCTTGGTAGGGCGGTTGCGCGAGTCCTCAAGAATCGCGTCAAAGATGGCCGCCAGGAACCCCTGGGGCAAATGGTCTACAGACTCTTGTGTGATGGGGTACGGCTCGCCATTATCTGTCAGGTCCCATGATTCGACCCATTTGGGGATCAGGTCGATGATTCGGGCCGTCTCGTCAAACGCGGCCTGGGTCACCTCTCCCGCCCGGTACGTGATGGTGACCGTCCCTTCGGGCATTGCCACCGGGATAGTCCGCTTGCCCTTTTTCAACTCTGCTAACGTAATCGGCATACAGTCTCCTTTTATGCAGGTACGAATGAGGATTGGTTGTTGATGAGCGTGATTTGCAGCGGCTCATAGCCCGTGCCGCCGTCCGATAGTTCCGGCGTGCCGGTCAGGGTGTACTCCATCGCATACACGCCCTCGTCATCCTGGAAATCGCTCACCCCGGTCACCTTGCACGCCATGTCGATTTGCAGGGAGAAGGGCGCGGGCGTCCCGCTGGTGTTCGCCAACTGCGGGCTCTCTGCGGTCACTCGCAGCAAGAGCGATGTGCCCTCGCGCAGGTTGCCGAGATAGTCCATCCCCGAGTCGGCGTCCATCAAGAGCGTCGCCGTCAGCTCTGGGGCCAACTCTGTCTGCCGGGAAAAGCTAGGCTCTGCTGCGTTCAGGGTCCATCGCGGAGAGAAGCGATTCGCCAGCCGCCAGGACAGCCGGGAAACTTCGGTGAGCTTGGTGGTGCCGATAGTCCCGCCCGCCGTGTCCAGGTAGACCGAGACCTCGCCCGGCAGGATAGGCACGGCATCCGGCTCGATAGTCGCCGTGGACATAGTCTCCGCCATCGCCTCCAGTGCCTGCCCGATCATCCGCCCGCTCACGGACGGTTCTGCGGTGCGTCGCCATTCGAGGCCCAGCTCGGCAATCAGGCCATAGGCCCACTTCTGCGCGATGTTGCCTGAGGCATACGTGGACGGGTCGCCCTGCTCGACGGTGTAGGTGGTGATGGTGTCGGGCGCGGCGCGGTTCAGGGCAAACTCGTGCGTATACGCGCCGGTCGAGGCCACAATCTCCGCGCTGGTGGGCGTGCAGACGATGCCCGCCAAGAGGAACAGCAAGTCGTTATAGCTGGGGATGCCGCCAATGCCGCACTCGGTCCATTCGCGCTGCAAGGCCGACATGGTCACATACTTTTGCCCGATGGGGCGATAGGCGGACACCTCTGCCCGCACGCCCGTTGAGAAGCTGGTAGATGGTAGCAGGATGACCGCATCGACCGGGGTTCCCGGCGTAGCGGCCCCTTCGATCCCGATCTGTGTCTGTTGCTGTACAGTTGCACGAGGCATGGTTAAGCCTCCTTTGCCATGATTCGGTAGATGCCCCCGGCACTCCAGTAGATGATCTCGCCCGCGCCTTGCTCCGGGGGCAACTTGAGCGGGCGCTCGCGGTGACAGTTCAGAATCACGCCATACTCGGTAGCGGCGCGCTGGTTGTGCAATGCGGCGTCGATTCCGGCCACGATGGCCCGCACGACGCCATAGCCTGAGCCAACCCCCACGGCCCGCACGGTGTAGAGGGCGTGGGAGTAGATACGATAGTTGCCGACGGCGATCACGTCATTGCCGGGCGCTTGCAAGTTAAAGATGATGTAGGGCATAGGCTGGGGAGTCCCATCGCTTGGCTTGGGTGC
>CAYYHF010000432.1:0-1944 GCA_964471415.1 uncultured Clostridia bacterium
CTGGCTCGCCAGGTGGGCGTACCCTCGATCGTGGTCGCCCTGAACAAGGTGGACATGGTGGACGACCCTGAGCTGCTCGAGCTGGTTGAGTTGGAAGTGAGAGATCTGCTGAGCGAGTACGAGTTCCCGGGCGACGATATCCCGGTTGTGTCGCTCTCGGCTCTGAAGGCCGGCGAGTGCGCATGCGGCAAGGAGGACTGCCAGTGGTGCGGTCCTATCTGGAAGCTCATTGCGGCGTGCGATGATTACTTCCCCGAGCCTACGCGCGAGACCGAGAAGCCTTTCCTGATGCCCATTGAGGACGTGTTCACCATCACCGGGCGCGGAACGGTCGTCACTGGAAGAGTGGAGCGCGGCGTCATCAAGGTAGGCGAGGAAGTCCAGATCGTCGGACTCAGGCCCGATACCAGGAAGACTGTTGTCACCGGCGTCGAGATGTTCCGTAAGCTGCTTGATCAAGGGCAGGCGGGCGACAACATCGGCTGCTTGCTCCGGGGTATCGACCGCGACGAGGTCGAGCGCGGCCAGGTTCTTGCGAAGCCCGGTTCGATTACGCCGCACACCAAGTTCACAGGGCAGGTCTACGTGTTGACGAAGGATGAGGGCGGGCGGCATACACCGTTCTTCAACAACTACAGGCCGCAGTTCTATTTCAGAACCACTGACGTGACCGGGAGCATCCAGCTGCCTGAGGGCACCGAGATGGTCATGCCCGGCGACAACACTGTGATGACGATATCACTGATCAGCCCGATCGCCATGGAACCGGGTCTGCGCTTTGCCATTCGCGAAGGCGGCCACACCGTGGGCGCGGGAGCTGTCGCTTCGGTCATCGAGTGATTCGCGGCGCGCCCTGCGGGGGGCGCGGCCTGAGGGGGCGGGTGGTCCCGCCCCCGCGCATCAGTTTGCAGGTTACAAGCTACAAGCTATGAGCGATAAAAGCGATGAAGCGGTAGATTGTCCCGGCCGGCCCCGACGGCGGGAGTAAACTTCCGCGGAGTATGTCCGACAAAGCAATCGGGCGATCAGGAGGGATTACGCGTGGCGACTCAGAGAATCAGGATCAGACTCAAGGCCTTTGATCACAAGATCTTGGATCAGTCGGCTGAACGTATCGTTGACACCGCCAAGCGGATGGGGTCTCGCGTGTCGGGTCCCGTGCCGCTTCCAACGGAGAGGAATATCTATACAGTCCTCAGATCCGTTCACGTTGACAAAGACTCCAGAGAGCAGTTTGAGATGAGGACGCACAAGAGGCTCGTGGACATCCTAGAGCCCACTCCCAAGACGATTGACGCCCTCATGCGCCTCGACCTGCCCGCCGGAGTGGACATAGAAATCAAGCTTTAGACGATGATGGGGGGTGTGACGCATGGGCAGAGCTATTCTGGGCACAAAGATTGGGATGACTCAGCTGTTCGAAGAGGACGGCAGGGTACATCCAGTTACCGTTATAGAAGCCGGGCCGTGCTGTGTGGTGCAGAAGAAGAGCCAGGCGCGAGATGGCTACGAGGCCATACAGGTCGGCTTCGGCGATATGCGTGAGCGCTTGGCTACCAAGGCGACTAGGGGGCACTATGCGCGCGCCAAAGTGAAACCGAAAAAGCACCTGAGAGAGTTCCGAGTGGAGTCGTCAGACGCTTTCGAGCTAGGTCAGGAGATCCGCGTGGACCAGTGGTCCAACGGCGATCTAGTGGATGTGACGGGCGTCTCGCGCGGTCGCGGGTTCGCCGGCGCTATCAAGCGATGGAATTTCCATCGGGGCCCCATGAGCCACGGTTCCATGTACCACAGGCGCGTGGGCTCCCTGGGAGCGACTGACCCGGCAAGGGTTTTCAAGGGACGCAAGATGCCCGGCAGGTTGGGCGGAGAGCGAACAACCATCCTGGGCCTGACCGTGGCGAAGGTGGATCCGGAGCGAAACCTGATCATGGTGCGGGGCGC
>CAYYHF010000433.1:0-1943 GCA_964471415.1 uncultured Clostridia bacterium
ATCGCGGGGGCTAACGACGAGCGGTCGGAAGGCAAGATCAGAGGCATGACACTGGCCGGGGCATACGGCGATGAACTGACCCTGTGGCCTGAGAGTTTCTTCAAAATGCTCCTTTCGCGCCTGAGCGTGGATGGAGCTTCGTTTTTCGGCACCACGAACCCCGACGGCCCGATGCACTGGCTCAAAGTGGATTACCTTGACCGCGCCGATGAATTGAACCTGCGGTCATGGCACTTCGAGTTGGAGGACAACCCGAATCTCTCGCGCGAGTTCGTGGAGAGCTTGAAACGCGAGTATACCGGGCTGTGGTATAAGCGCTTCATATCCGGCCTATGGGTCATGGCCGAAGGCGCGATCTACGACATGTGGGATGAGGAAAAGCGCCTCTTCCGGGACATGCCGGAGAAATGGACACGTCTTGTTGTCGGCGTGGACTACGGCACCACGAACCCATGCGCGTTTGTGCGGGTGGGGCAGGCCGGTACAAGGCTCTATGTTCCTGCTGAGTATTACTACGACTCGCGCAGAGCCGGTAGACAGAAGACCGACGCTGAGTATGCCGCGGACTTGAAGCGGTTCATTGCCGGGCAACCGGTGCAGGCAATCATCGTTGACCCTTCGGCGGCGTCGTTCATCGCGGAGTGCCGCCGGCAACGAATCGGGCCTATCAGACATGCCGACAATTCTGTGCTCGATGGCATACGCGATGTGGCTAGCTACATGGGCCGCGACGTGCTATTCGTGCACGAGAGTTGCAAGAATCTGCGCAAGGAGTTGGCCGGATATGTATGGGACGCGAAGGCGCAGGAGAAGGGCGAGGACAAGCCCGTAAAGACGAACGATCACGCATGCGATGCTTTGAGATACGCGGTACGCACCATATGGCCCGCGAGAATGGGTTCAACGCTGGGGTGACGAGATGGCTGTTGATAAGTTAACCGATATGGCATGGCTCGACCGGGGCAAGCCGTGGCCGCCTAAGAGCGAAACGGCGAGACTCCGGTTGTATGACGAGAACCGTAAGCTCTTCCGGGGCGACCATGCCCAGGTGTTCGTACAGAACTGGAACAGGCTTAAGCGCGATGACCAACAGAGCCTCGAACTGGTGCTGAACTGGTTCAAGCGGTTATCCACGCTGTGGGCTGACCTGCTGCTAGGCGAGCCTCCGAAGATCACGGCGGGGGAGCGCGAGAGTGACGAGCAGGCGGCGTGTGACCGTATCATCAAAGACAATGACTTGCTGAACGTGTGCTACAAGGCGGCGCTGGACGTGTCTACGCTAGGCACTGGGTTGTTCAAGATCCGGTATGACGGTGACAAGCGAAGGGGTTTCATCGAAGCGCAGCCGCCGGAACTATGGTTCCCGGTGTTCAACCCGAACAACATCAACGAGATCCAGGCGCACGTCTTGGCGTGGACGGTAGTTGACGAGAACAAGCGCGGCACATTGACGGCAGAGGTGCATTACACCGACCGAGTAGAGACATACCGCTTCGAGGTGAACAGCGAGCGGATCGGGCGCATGCTCGAAGATCCCACGGTGGTGGAGCACGGCCTGGGCGAATTCCTTGTTGTGCCGGTGCACAACCTGCAGACCTCGAATGCGGCATTTGGTATGGACGACTACTCGGACATCGACTCGGTTGTATGCGAGTTGGAAGTGCGGTTGGCGCAGATCAGCCGGATACTCGACAAGAATGCTGAGCCGAGTTTGGCTGGCCCGGAAAGCATGCTGGAGCTGAATCCAGATACGCACGAGTGGCAGCTATTGGGTGGCAGCAAGTATTTCCCTATACCCGTAGATGCCAACGCGCAAAGCGCGATTCCGGAGTATGTGACGTGGAGCGGCGAGCTCACAGCCGCCTTTGACCAGTTCAATGCGCTGCTAGAGCAGCTTTACACGCTCAGCGAGACTTCGGCAGCAGCCTTCGGCAACTTGAAGG
>CAYYHF010000434.1:0-1929 GCA_964471415.1 uncultured Clostridia bacterium
CCTGGCCGAAGCGGCAGAAAGCCAAGTTGTTCAGAACCGCGGGCACCGGCACGACCTGTATTGCCTCCCTCAGTATGGCCTCAGCCTCAGCGAACCTCATTTTCCCGATCAAGCGGTTACTTTCCTGTTCCATCCGCTTGATGTCCTCAGCGTTGTATCGCAACATGGCACCCCATTTCCGGATTCTGTTCAGAACGCACGCCGCTACAGTCCATCTTGAGTTTCGTTCCGCGCGCACGCCGCTACAGTCTACTCCTGTTATGTTACCGCAAGTGGCCCCGGCCAAGCAATTCTGGGAGTGTATCCTGCCTGAGTTAGCTCCGCTGCGGTCATCCCCGCAATCATGCGTTCTGTCATGCCGAGCTCCATCCGAAAACACACACGTTCAACCGCATCTGATACTCCGCGTCCGATCTCGGGATACCGATCAGCCTCCCATGGAGTAAACGGCATCCTGAGAGAAGTCAGATCACAAAACCGCCCTTTAGCAGCAGGACAGTTGAAATCGGAGCCCAGCTTACCTGGCACATCATCCAGCATTTCGGCTTGCCCCTGATGCCAAGGGTACTCAGCAAATTCGAAGACGTCCGCCGCAGCAAGGTGGGCCAGCGTCTCAGCTCTCACTCTGTCGATCTCTATGTTGGACGTAAGGATGCACTGACGGTACGGCGTGATCAGCACCGATGCCACACCCGTATCGGTGGTTGAGGCACACCGGCTGTCTCCTCCGGCGGTAACCCATGCGAAGTTGTCCGCCCTTCCCAGAAGCAGCGCGTCTAGCTCCCGCTCATACATGAACTTGCGTAGGCGACCCAGCTTGAACTCAACCTCAAGCCTGGCGCATTCAGCTGGACAGTTGCTCACAGTTGCCGGTCAGGCGACCTTCCCTCCTTAGTACATCCGAATCTTCAGACGAGCGTCGAAGACTGCACACCCCAGCTCCGTCCGCTGTCTCGACCGCGAACGCCACTGGGGCACCGGACCGAGATGCGCGTCTGATCTCGCTGAGTCGCGACTGCAGCAGTTCAACTCTATCGCGGCTGACAAGGTTAATGGTGCACCCTCCAAACCCGGCCCCTGTCATGCGAGCTCCGAACACGCCAGGCGTGCCGCGCTCAATCTCTACAGCTCCATCCAGTGCTGGGCAGCTCACCTCGTATAGGTCCCGGAGACTGGCGTGGGATTCTTGCATCAACTGACCGAAGGCAGATAAGTCTCTGTCTTTGAGCGCCGCCACTGCCCTCACAACCCGCTCGTTTTCCCGGACGACATGTTCACATCGGCGCGCTATCGATGCAGGCAGCACGTGACTGACCTGTTCGAACTGCTCGTGCGATACGCTGCTCAGCTTACATGCGTCCACACAGCCCAGGGCCTGCGCGATGAGAGCCTCCCCACGCTCCGCCTCGCCGCGCCTGTCGTTATACTCGGATTGGCCAAGACCTCGTCGAATGCCGGTGTCGTATACGACCAGAGCTACTCCCATTTCCTGAAGGAGCATGGGCACAAGCTCATGGTGGAGATTGCTGCAGCTTAGGAAGACAGCATGGCCGGCGCGCCCCATTACCGAGGCCATCTGGTCCATGACGCCACATCTCACCCCGACAAACTCGTTCTCCGCCTTCTGGCAGGCAAGCGCCATGTCGCGCCGCACGGCGACCTGCTCTGTACCCAGAGCATCGTCACCTACACCCGCAGCTGAAAGCAGGGCGAACGCCGACGCAACCTCCAGCGCCGCCGAGGAGCTAAGCCCGGGGCCTCGCAGGATGTCGCCGGCGATCACTGCATCCAGCCCGCGCAGGGACGGGCCGCCGCTCCCCTCTGCCCCGGCACGCAACGCCCATGCCACGCCTCTGAAGTAGTTGCTCCTGGGTTCGGATCCGGTCGGAGACGCGGTGGTACATCGGCCGCAGATCAAGCGTGGACTTG
>CAYYHF010000435.1:0-1929 GCA_964471415.1 uncultured Clostridia bacterium
ACCTGACAAGGGTGAAGGTATCAATATCAACCTTTGGGTTCTTCGGGTCATTGCTTTCGATCTCTATCGTTGCTTTCCACGTTCCCTTAGGAAGGTGATCGGCAAAGAACGTTACGTCAAAGCTGTCCACCTCTCCGGGTTGGACGGTTCCTCCCATAGTGCTGGGAATGACCCATCCAGGGAAAAACACGACTCCAAGGTTGTCATGGATATAGGGCTCGCAGTAGGCTACCTGCAGTCCCACATTACCCGTCGCGTTCTCTATGCCGATTGTAGCGGTTTCCAGGCGCGATCCACCCATTTCATGGTAGTGGAAGGTGATTACGCCCTGTGGCGTCAAGCGTACCTGGAACGTGTAGAGTTCTTCCCCGCCTCCGCTCGGCACATCCGTATACTGGACTACGAACACCTCATTGTCACCGTAGTAATGACAAGTGCCGCCAAAGCTCATCTCGAGATAAGTCCAGAATGGCGCAAGCAGGTCGTTGGGTTTTCCAGCATCGGGAATAGGCTTGTTCCACCATGTTCCTAAGGCATCGTCAAAAGTCAGGTAGCCATTTGAGCAGATGCCAATCTCTGTCTTCTTTTGACCGTAAAACGGGAACTTGAACGGTAGATCAACCACGATGCCGTTGTTGTGTCCCAAGGGTATCTGCGTTCCTATTGGCCTAATATCCTCCCATTCCATTGAAGGAATGCCGTCCATATCAGTATCAAACCAAAAGTATCCGAAGGAGTCAGGCCCTCCTCGGCCAAGTGTAGCCTCTCCGGATCCGGCAAGCAGTCCGGTAAGCACAACACTTACGCCGTACTGTAGTTCGCCAAGGCCTGTATTGCTGACGGAGACTCTTCGAGTCGTCTCCTCGCCCCACCACAGGTCGACGTTGATTTCATCAGGCTCTATGCCCACAGTGGGCGGCAAGGTGACCTCAATAACAACAGAAGCGGTCGCTTCTGCGCCATCTTCGTCAACTACGTGGAATGTCGCTGTGAAGCTGCCTTGCTCGTCATAGGTATGGACAGCGTTGAACTCGTGCACAAACTCACTGCCATCACCAAAATCCCACCACTTGTCCGCAATTTCGCTGCATGCCGACATCGCGTCAGCGGTGAATACAACCTCCAGTGGCGGCGTGCCCTGTTTGGGTTGGGCATCTATTGATGTTATTCTCGGCTCGCTCAGTTCAACAAGAGCCGCGGCGAGATTCAGCCGGCCTCCCGTCACAGCCATGCCCATATAAGCTGGCTTTACATCAACACTGTTGAGAATCGCGTCCTTCAGTGTGTACCGTCCGGGGATCCATCCCGGGGCTCCAAGATAGAGCGGGACGTTGGGACGGAATGAATGAATTACGGCTGCCGCGCCTGATACATGAGGTGTTGCCATAGAGGTTCCGTATGAGAAGCCGTAGTGCTCTGCAGGCTCTGCCGGAACCGGATCAGGCGGAAGGGTAGAGAGTATGTATCCGCCAGGAGCAAACAGGTCTACAGTAGTCGCACCATAGCATGTGCTCCACCAACGCGGGTAGTTGCATGGCGTCTCATTCTGCATCATCGCAGCTACAGAAAGAATATTGGGAGAGTCGTAGCTAGATGGATAATGCGGCCTAATGTCAGTGTCATCGCCCGAATTGCCAGCCGCGCAGCAGAAAATCGCGTCGCAGGCTTCGATCGCGTCCTTGAGGGCCTGATTGTGTGCGCCACCGCCCCAGCTACAGTTGATCACCTTGGCACCCTTATCTTGGGCGTACTGAATTGCCAGAATGGCATCAGAAGTGCGCCCACCTTCAATACCGATGAACTTGAGTGGCATGATCTTTACATTCCAGCTTATTCCCGTAACGCCCATGGCGTTATTGCTTATTGCGCCGATGGTGCCAGCGCAGTGCGTGCCATGTTCGTCGTTAAGATTGCCCCACTCGGGATCAC
>CAYYHF010000436.1:0-1925 GCA_964471415.1 uncultured Clostridia bacterium
CAGTAAATGGCGACATAGCGCTGTCTTGGATAGAACCGGGTCACCCAGACGGTGACGATTTGCTTGTGGACTACGAAGTGCAGGTTTTCCGGGAAGAGTTGGCTGCGGCGAACCGTGACTGGCCCGTTGGCGTGCGAGGTCCCGACTTGACGAAGGCAGCGCAGCCGGATGCCGCTGGTTTGGTTGGAACGTACCTGCGGGGAAACGCCGAACAACCCACTTTGACGATTCCGGCTCTGGCGGAGGGCGAGCGCTACTTCTGGCGGGTGCGCGCGAAGGACGAGAACGGCCGGTGGGGCCATTGGAGTGCGTTCTACGTGTTCGAAACTCAGGAGGATGAGTAGATGGCTTGCCAACGACAGATTACCCGCAAGCTTCTGATCGGGTTTGTTATTATTGCAGCGCTGACGATGCCTTGCACGAACGCGCAGACTATACTGGACGTGTCACATGGCGCTCCGCCCGATCCGAGGCCCGCGATCAAGAGGGATCTGATGGAGAAGCCGTACCTGAAGTGGGAGGATATCTTTGGCCCTCTTGATGAAGCGACGGAAGCTTACAAGAAGACCTTAGTTGAAGGGGACTATGAGGCGGCAACGGAGCAGTTGCGCGCTTTCGGGCGATTTGCGGGAAAACTGCCCACCGGAGGGTACGAAGTCGACGTGAGCGAATACATGATGAAGGTTCTTATCGACCGGAAAGACTATCGTGGTGTCTTATGGCTTGCCGAAGACTCTCCGTTGGCGCTTGGGCAGGACCCTGTCAATGCTTCCCACACCGGGGCGTTTACCTACTACTACCTCGCGCTCTGGAGAACTCGCGGGCTGGATGCTGCAGAAGAGGCGTATCAGCTCGGTGTCGAAAAGTCGCGACATCACCCGGGCGGCTGGCGAATGCGCGCAGCTCTGCGCACGGGATGGATCGAGACCCAGGTGGCGGCGGGCGAGCTCGACCGAACCGTCGCCAAGCGAGAGCTTACGGTGGAAGCCTTGGATAGCGAATACGGGCTATCGCTGCAGGCGAACGGTGCCTACATCACCTTGGTGTCCGTGTGCCTGGCGGACAAGGACTACGACTGCTTGCGCCGGGTCGCCTTGCGAAGCCTCTTCACCAGCGACAAGAGCAAACTCGATCACCTTTGGAATTCTACCCTGGCACCGCTATGGAGCTTGGACGACCGGGGGCCAGGGCATCTCGTCGCACTCACGGAAGAATACTTGGCCGATTGTGAGGACCCCACGGCAAAGGTCCGCGCCGCCTTTTTTCAGGCCACCATGCACCGCCTCCAGGCCGCGATGCTCTACGAAAGCGTAATGCGCAGCGACGAAGCGGACAAGCTCTTCGCCGCCGAAAACGATCTTCACTTTGCCATTGTTCGTCAAGCCTGGACCAAGGACAGCCCCCTTGAAATCATCGACATATCGAGCGAGAAGGTGCCCGCGAACAGTCTCTCCCAGCAAGCGGCACGCTACCTGTCAAACCTGGCTCCCGGATCGCCGATGCGCCGCTGGCAGATGGGCCCGGCCAGCGACGAACTCAAGCAACGGCTCCGGCAGCGAGCGCTGGACCAGGCCCGCCGACAAGGGCGCGCCGAAGCATCGGATCCACCCGCCAAGCCCACCGCCCCTCCCCCCGAGCTTGCACCATGATCGGTGCCAGTTCCGGACTGATCTATGGCTGGCGTGCGAAAAGCACCTCATCTCGGGCTCGGCGAGCATGGTCGAGACATTCGCCATCTGCTGCTCGAAGTCGGCATAGACCTTCACCCCCGCCGACGAACGGCATGGCCATCATGCCGTTCAGCAGCACCATGCGCTTGCCCACGGCCGTGACAGAGCTGGCGAAGCCTTTCAGCCGCTTCTGCGCCGCCTTCAGGCCGCGCACCAGCGCGGAGTTGTTGACGGACAACTCCACGTAGGCGGCTC
>CAYYHF010000437.1:0-1917 GCA_964471415.1 uncultured Clostridia bacterium
CCACTACGAGTCAGCAGGCAGGTGGAGCTGCAAAGAAGACTGCATCCAGTCCTGCGGTTGATGATGATAGGGTGTAGCTGATGATCGAGTATTTGACGCCATATGCTGAAGTCGTGATTGGCGATTACAGAGTTCAGAAGGTTTCGGACATGCAGGTGGTTACCGGGCGCTCAAACCCAGTCGATCGTGCGCGCCTGCAGTTGCCCATCGAGGGTCTAGATGCCGCCGCGATACGAAAAGGGGCTACGGTTGAGATAGCGCAAGGGTATCGGGAAAAGGGCCTTTGGCCGCTGTTTGCTGGCAACATAGTGGATCTGGCATGGGGGCCCCGCGTCACGGTGTTATGCAAGGACCGCATGAACAAGCTGAGGGAGCCTGTGGTCAAGTCGTTTGTAGACGCTACGCCGAAGGAAGTCGTTCTGTGGTGTCTGCAGCAGGCTGGTGTTACGAATTATGTGCTTTCTGACAGCGAAACAACTAGGCGGCACTATTACGTGTTGCGGGGTCAATCGATCATAGAGTCCATCGCATTAGTTAACCGGACATGGGGGCTTGATTGGGACTTTTATTGCGAACCAGATGGAACATTTGTTTGGGGGCCATGGGAAGAGTCTCCTCGGGGCCGGGCTGGAGAAGTTGTCGTCTTTGAGTATGGGCAGAACATCATTGAACTGATCCCGTTCACGGAAGAACAACACGGCATCTTGACCACTATTGCCCTGCCATATCTCAGGCATGGGCATCTAATCAGGATCCGAGATACTCGGTATTGGGGATCTGAGGTAACGGCGAGAGTTGAACGTATCCTGCATCGATACGCAGAGAAGAAAGCTCGGGTGACCATAGAATGGACAGTCGTGAACTAGATATCAGAGCCATACGGAGACTGGTCAAAGAAGCTTTTCCAGAGCTGCTGGGCTTTCATGTTCCCGTTCGCGCCCGGGTCGTTGCCGTGCACGAGGATGGTGGGCCCATAGGCGACACAAACCGACGCTATTCAGTGGATGTGCAACCGTTGAAGTCAGACGGTAGCGTGGATGAAGAAAGCCCCGTCATTCCTGATGTAGAGCTGCCCGTAATATGGGCTGGCCCCAATCGAGGTGTCTACTGCTTGCCTGAGGTAGGCGCAATTGTGAGATTGGCCTGGGACTATGGAGATCCGTCTGCCCCATTTGTTGCTCAAGTATTGGGGATGGGTTATGTCTGTCCGAACCATGATGCTGGTTCGATCATTATTCAGCACTCTACAGACTGCTTCGTGACGATAGACCGCGATCGACAGATGATCATACGCCGAGAACCGGACGTAGAGATACGAATAGACAAGGAGAACTGCATCACGATTAAGGCTCCGGAGAAGGTCACAGTGGAGTCAGAGACAGAGGTATGCGTGTCGGCTCCAGCAGTCCGCTTTGGGGTAGGCCCTGATTTCCATCCAGTGGCGTTTGCGGATGTGGTAGCGCAGGTATTCAATGATCACACTCACCCGACGCCGCGCGGAGCATCAGGTCCGCCAAAGGTTCCCATGGATGGCCACCAAAGCGATCAGGTCTGCAGTGGATAGGGAAGGGGGACTGTGTCGTGGAACATCTAGGCTGTGATATCGAGCTCAACGAGGATCTAGTGACTCTGCCAAATGGCGACGTATCGACTGTGCACGGAGTTGCCAACTACATACAGGCCTTGGGCGTGCGATTGGCGACAGAGCGCGGCGATCTGTGGTCCCATCCAGAGTTTGGAGCTCGGTTGCGGCGGTTTATCAAGGCACAAAACACCCTAATGAACCGGATGGAGCTGGAACAGGAAATAGTGAGCGCCCTGGAAGAGGATCCACGAACCATTCCGGGCACAGCTGCAGCTGAAGTGCGTGCGTGGGACATGCAGAACATTACGGTCCGAGCCAGCAGCCAACATGAT
>CAYYHF010000438.1:0-1916 GCA_964471415.1 uncultured Clostridia bacterium
AGCGTTCTTCTAAGCGCCATGTAGGGGTCATTCTGCCCAAGGAAGTAGGCGTGGCGAACGAAGAAGCTCTCTTCGTTGTAGTCGGTATCGACGAACCAGCAGGCGATTCTATCAGCCTCATCGCTGCGTATCTCGCCAGAGCTCGGGTCGAATACGTCTACGCCATTGATCCTGACCTGGATCTGTCCATCCCCAGCATCCCGGATATCGATGTCCGGCTCGCCGAAGATGACGAACAGATTGCCCTTTCCGGTGTTGCGAAGATCGTCGGCCATGTGCAGGTCAGCGTTCATCCGAGCCCTGAGCACGGGAATTCGCCCAAGCTTGCTGAACTCGGTTGAGTGCGCATCGTAGTTGAAGGCACAGGCGATTAGTACATCGAATCCAGCATCGCCAGCCTCGCGCGCAGCCCCAACAAGGTCTGGGCGCGGCACAGTCCCGAACTCCGGACCGACGAAAACACCGGCGCGCTTCTCAGCGCCCGACTCTTCATTCGCTTCAAGATACCGGCCTTCGGCACAGATATAGTGACCCGGCCAAGGAGTGATCGAGGCGAAGCTGATCTTGTCTTCCTTGTGAGCCTGCTGCACGCCTGCAGTCCTGAGGTTCTCAAGGATCATCTGCACAAAGCTCTGGCCGTCCCCGAAGTCGCCGCCTGAATTCTTCGCAATGTCGATCAGCTCATCATTCTCATCTACAGCCAGCACTCGGTGTGGAGACAGGCTCTCAACCGTGAACGGACCAGCCACGCGCACCTTGCGGTTATCCTCATACGGCTTGTCATATAGGTACTCGAACTCAGCCTTGGCGGCAATGGACGCATCGATCTCCTTCTGCCTGGCGATACGCTGCTCCCACCACTTGGCGTGTAGGTTCTTGGCCTTCTCAGGCCACTTAGGCTCAGCATCGCGGGGGATCCCCCACTCCTCCCACTTCACGCCAAGCGCCTGATTCAGCTGCCCCCGTAACGGTTCCAGCTTTTCCTGGAACCCGTCCCAGATGACATCTATCTCAGCGTTATTCGCAATCGACTTCAGAGTGATGTGCGGTACCCGCTCATACACAAACCCATGGCGGATATCGCCTCTCGTCGGCGCCTCCGATGGCGCAGTGCGCGTGATCTCTGCTTCCTTGAGCTGACCATCGCGACTATCGGCCAGCAAGTAATATGGATACCGGGCACCCATGATCCTGGCGCGAGCCAGGGCAAGGGCCACCCGAGAAGTGTCGATCGTGATCCACCTACGGCCCCATTGCTCGGCAACGTAGGCTGTCGTGCCAGAACCACAGGTTGGGTCGAGGACGAGGTCGCCGGGGTTAGTGGACATCAGGATGCACCGTTCGACTACCTTGGTATTGGTCTGGACGACGTAGACCTTATCGTCGGTGAAGTTGCCAGAACCAGTATCAGTCCACATGTTGCCGTGAACAGCTGCATCGAAGTCTGTGTGAAATCGTACATACCGAATCGAATTCTCCGCAACGTGAATCCGGTTCGCCTTGGCCAATCGCTCCATGCCTTGGGGGTAGTTGGCCTTCCAGTGGGCATCCTTGTCCCAGACATCGTAGGTTCTCCCGAGATAAGTGAAAGGCTGGGGTTCCTTGGCCCTACCCTGAGAAGTTGCATCGCCAGGTGAATAGGGGCGACCGCCGGCCGGGACAGGCTCCTCACCTCTCCTTTCGCGAGCGGACACTCCCCGATATGAGAAGTCCTCAAACATCAGCCATTTGGCATTTCCATCGCCCAGGACGAACTCCCTGCGGTAGAACGGTGCGTTCGACCGCCCGTTGGCCTTACCCTTGGAGTACCACAGAATGAAGTCTGACATGTTGCCGAGGTAGTTCGCCTCGAAACCCGTGGTCGTTTGAAAGGTGATGAGGCTCACGAAATTGCTGTCGCCAAACACCTCATCCAT
>CAYYHF010000439.1:0-1910 GCA_964471415.1 uncultured Clostridia bacterium
CTCATACGTCTAGTATGGGTAGCACTCTCCCTGTTCACCAGAGGGTTTCCCGGCGCCATACTTTACATCGTCGGATGGATCGTGATACCGGAGGAACCCGATTGATGGAATACTCTCGGGGAGGCTTTGCATTCACATGACGGGCAGTTACAATAGTCGCCCCCATGGCGCGATGCCTGGCTGGCTGGTGAAATGGCTCATTAATGCGCTCGCGCTGCTGATAGTGTCGTACGTGCCCTATGGCCGCGGCCAGCTTATACAGATCGACGGCGCGGGAGCCGCTCTTATCGCCGCGATGGTGTTGGGTATCGTCAACACGTTCATCAGGCCGGTGTTCATGTTGTTCAGTCTGCCGATGCAGTTCGCCACGTTCGGCCTGTTCACTCTGGTCATCAATGCGCTGATGCTCATGTTGGGCGATTGGTTGATGGGCTCCTCGTTTGACCTGCCCGGAGGGCTTTTTGCCGCGATCGTTGCCTCCGTCCTGTTGAGCCTGACCGGCGCGGCGCTCAATTCCATTATCCGAGGAGACAGGTAGCCATTGATACGTCTCGTAGCCATTGATCTGGATAACACGTTGCTTCGCTCGGATTTGTCGATTTCTTCCGCGAACCGGAATGCTCTGAAGCGAGCCCGCAGGGCCGGGGCCGTGGTAGCAATCGCAACAGGCAGGATGTTTCAGACCGCTCGTCTGATCGTGTCTGACCTGGGGCCCGAGATGCCCATAGCTGCGTACAACGGCGCACTGATCAGGATGCGTGACAGCGGCGAAACCCTATGCAGCATGCCGATAGATCCCGAAGACGGTGAACGGGTCGTCAGGTTCCTGTGGGATTGGGGTATTGTGTTCCAGGCATACTTCGACGACGAGCTCTACGTGCCGCGGCCGACATCGGCCTCGGCTGACTACGGGTCCAGGTACGGCGCGGCGGTGCATGTCCTGGACGATATCGAGGAGTTCGCGAGGCGCCCGTCGCTGAAATACTTGATCATCGAGGATCCTGGGAGGATCGATTCGGTGCGGCGGGCGCTTGAAGGCGTCATTGGACCCAACTTGCGTACTATGCGATCCCAGCCTGAGTTGCTCGAAGTAGTTGACTCGCGCGTGTCAAAAGGGCAGGCCCTCCGTCATCTTGCTCGTCATTTTCGAATAGATATCGCTCACACGATGGCCATCGGCGATTCGGAGAATGATATCGACATGTTGCGCGATGCAGCGGTCGGAATCGCCGTGTCGGGCGCCGCCCACGACGTGCAGGCAGTTGCCGACTATGTCGTAGCTTCGAATGACGATGATGGTGTGGCGGAGGCCCTGTCCAGGTTCGTGTCGTGCTGAGTCTGCCTGACTTGTTTTCGGTGGGGAGTGACTGCTGGATTGACCGTGCTGAGCTTTCCCGATGTGACCCCGATACAGATTTTGACCACTATTGCCGACGTGGCGATAGTGGCTTTCCTCGTCTATCAAGTCATGACCCTTTTCAAGGGCACTCAAGCAGTGTCGTTAATCAAAGGGTTAGCCATTCTGTTCGCCGCCAACGCCCTTGCTGGGTTGCTTAGGCTGGACGCTCTCCACTGGTTGCTCAGGCAGGTTACCACCATGACGTTTGTGGGCATTCCCATTGTCTTTCAGCCGGAAATACGTAGAGGCCTCGACCAGCTGGGGCGCGGTCGTTTGTTCGGCACGCCCATGAGCGCCATCGGCCCTGAGGAAACGCGCAGGGTGCTGGCTGAACTGTGCCGAGCTGCCGAGATGATGTCGCGGGAGTACACCGGGTCTCTCATCGTTCTGGAGAGAGAGACCGGCGTGGGCGATGTGGCGGAGTGAGGAGTGAAGCTCGACTAGCGTGTGTGAGGGGAGCTCTTGCTGAATATCTTCACACCCCATGCGCCGCTCTACGATGTTGCATTTG
>CAYYHF010000440.1:0-1905 GCA_964471415.1 uncultured Clostridia bacterium
TATGGCGCCAAATGCAACATGAATGTTGCGCATCCTGATGGCGGAGGGATGAGGCTTGAAAGAGATCATGGAGTGTGTCGGCATGAGACTAAGGGATGCCAGGAAGCGTATGGGCGTTACCCAAGAGCAGGTGGCGCGCTTGCTCGGCGTCAAGCGATCGGAAGTAAGCTATTATGAGACCGGTCGTCGTCCGATAAGTCTTGGCAAACTGGCGCGGTTTTCTACCCTCTACGGTTATCCAGTGGATTACTTCCTAAGGACCGACGACCCCGACGTAGGTGAGGTTGCGGTAGCCTTTCGAGCCGAAGACTTGTCCGATGAGGATCTGGAGATTGTCGCCTGGGCAAAAGGGCTGATCGCCGACATAGCCGAACTCGATGCTGTGCTCAAGGGGCGTGTTCACTGATGTCGCGGCCGAACGCGGCGCAATTGGCCGCTCGGGTGAGGCGAGAATGGGGAGTGGGCGAAACACAGCCCGTAGATATCCTCAGCATTCTCTGGTCATGGGAGTGCATCTCGGTTATACGGACTCCATTCGGCGGATCTTCCAGGGCGTCGGGGTTGTTCGTGCGAAAGAACGATTCCGTACTGATAGTACTAAACAGCAGCAGGACACTGGGGCATCAGTTCTTCACGGCTGCCCACGAGCTGTACCACGTCAGGTTCAGTGAAGGGATGACCGGTCGTGTGTGCACGGCCATGCAGTTTTCGGAGAAGCAACCAGACGAAATGGATGCAGACAGATTCGCAACTCACCTCCTTCTCCCCAGGGCCGGCATTGATGCCATGCGTGCCAAGCATGCAACCGATGCGGAGCCGAGCTGGCCGACGATCCTCCGACTTGAACAGTACTTCAGAGTAAGCCACGAGGCCATGCTCTGGCGCCTTCTGGATGTGGGGTATTTCAGAAACCGCAAGCAGATGGAGGAGTACAAACGGGGCGTCATCAGGCAGGCGCGGACGCTCGGATATGATGCCCGCATCTACCGGCCAGACGGTGCGCACGAGGTTCTATCGAGTGTTCCTGAGAAGATTAGCGTGGCGCTTAGAGAAGGGCTCATAAGCCAGGGTTGGGCCGACGAACTTATCGACGCCATGGGCGTCGACCATCTAGATGCGGGGTGCGCTGACGATGACCAGCTGGATTGACTCAGACGCGCCGGTCTTCTTTGATACCGATTGCCTGGGGTGTTTCTTGTGGACGAGCAACTTGCTCGTGTTGCGTAGGCTGCTGGATGGGCGAATCCGGACACCCGAGGAAGTGGTAATCGAGATCATGCGCCGAAGGCCTAGATCATCAAGAGGATACAGCGTAGGCATGGCGCAGGGCGACCTTAGGCAGTTTGTCTCAACCGGGAAAGCCGCAGTCGTATGCATGGAGGTGGGAAGCAAGCAGCATGATGAGTTCCACCGGCTTGTGAAGGGCGAGTTCTGGGGCAAAAGACTCGGCAGGGGCGAGTCAGCCGCCCTGGCACATGCACGCTTTGCCCCAGGCATAGCGGCCAGTAACAATCGTGGAGACATCGTACCGTATTGCCGATCGTACGGCCTGCAGTGGATAACCACCACACGGATGATGGTCGATGCAGTATCATCCAACAGGCTGGCATTCGAGGAAGCCATGCATATGTGGGAGCGCATGGTGCAAGAAGAGAGACGAATGCCGTACCCTGATTTCCAAAGCGCTTGGGATGAAGAAGCTCGCCCTGAGGCGGAGACTGCTGCAACGCTTGACCGTCCGTTGAGCGAAGAGTGACAGGAAGCATGCCGCTGAGTATCGCGGCAAGTTTACCTTGAGGGTGCCTCGATCCCTGCACAGAGCGTTGAGCGAGCCCAGCAGGAGGGCGTCAGCCTGAATCAGCTTGTGCTGTCGATGGTGTCTGCCGCCATCGGCGCGGACCTGGC
>CAYYHF010000441.1:0-1900 GCA_964471415.1 uncultured Clostridia bacterium
GCCGCGACATCCCTAGCCCTGACAAGCAAACTGGAACGTGCTATAGGGTGCCCAAGTCTTCCTCGGACACCCGCCCGATGACACACAGTTGGTTCGCTGCCTCGGTCGCGACCGTCGCCCTGTTGCAGGCTGCTGCAGAATACTTCGAGGAGGCGGCCTCGTCCGCGAGCTTCGGCAATAGGCTCAACTTAGCAGTGGATGATGAGTATCTGTACAGCTACTTTCTGCGTCAACATCGTGACTTCAACAATGCGGTCGCAGAAGCCATCATCCCCGATGGTCACATCACCTGTCTGGACGTGTGGCGATACTACGATTCAATTAGACTCGACGAACTCTACTTATGCATGAGCGAACTGCTCGGGGAGCAGAGACGTAGGGCACTCTCGGCGTGGCAGCGTCACGTGCTGTGCTGTGAATCGGTCACGGGGGTTGACCCTATCAACAACACCGATGTGGGAGACCGAGGCGTACCTCAAGGCCACCCCACTTCAGGGGCTCTCGCCAATCTGTATCTCAATGAGCTTGACGAGCATGTCTGCTCGGAAGGCAGATGGCCTGAACGCTTCTTCCGCTACGTAGATGACATGCGCGTCATCAGTACGCCTGAACAAGGACCGGATTCCGCGAGGGAGGCCATCGAGGGTGTGCTGTCACAAGAGCGATTCAGCCTCAAGCTGAACCAGAACAAGACCTGCTGCTATCCCTGCGCAGAGCATCAGCATGACCACAGAGATGACCTCAACGATTTGAGTCGCAGATGTCATGGGCTCGTCAGACAGGTCTACAGATTGCCAGGCGATTACGCCTCCGTGTTTCGCGATGAGCAGTGGGAGTTCTGCTGTGGTCACTCGCGCATGCTCAGAAGCATCGGCATCCACATAAGCCCTCGCCACCTAATCAGAAAGCTGCAACGGGAGGCGGCCTGGGGCACTCGCATTACTCGCGTCTTCGACAAGCCGCTGCGGCTACCGCCTCTTCCTCAGGATGGCGAAGGGCTCGATGGCTGGGCGAGCGAGTTTGAGGCGCTAAACGGGGATTGGGTGGCCGAACGAGCTGCCGTCGCCACCGAACTGAAGGACTTGGCTCAGACTGCACTGCAAGAATCCCGTAGCGGCAGCGACGAGGAGGAGAAGAAACGGGCCGCCCGAAGTCTAAGGTTTGCGGCTTTTCGTTTGACACAGATTGAGGCTGAAGACTGCGGCGACCTCTGCGCCGAGTTAGTGGCAGAGCCATGGTTAGCCAAGCCAAGCCATATTGCGAACGGACTGGCAATCTACGGGATGGAACACGACCTGGTGGCAGGGATTCAGAGCACCAATGAAACGGTTGCTGCTTGCTGTGCCCGAGCGGCGGGGGAATACGGGATTGAGGCAGCACGAGAAGAGCTCTGGGCATTGACTGCGCAAGGCCAACATCCGCTCGCACGTTCCGCGGCGGTTGTCGCCTTGGTCAGGCTCGGCACATGGAATGACGACGAGCTTGAGTCAGCACGGGACGCCATAGGCAACGAACAGGACCCGATTCCGTTGTCTGCACTCATTGCGCTCGGTGGTGCCATGGACCTCGCGGACATCGAACAACTGGGTCGCCAAGCATACCTGCGTACGCGAAGTCAGCGTGTTCTCGACGCCTGGACTTTCGCACGGAAGCACTCGGGGGAGAATCTACTAGCGGGACCCGATGAGCCGCCGCCACACTACTCCGAGAAGTACCCGGACTTCGAAGGCCATCCAGACTACTACGGCCTTATGTACTAGAGGCGTGTAGCTGGAATTGGGGTTGTTTGGACAGGGATACCCGATGCGCCCACCTGAGGTCGCGATAATGGAGAACCGAACAGAGTGCGGTGGACCCCATTGTCAAGACAAAAAAGCCTGTTGGTTTAAGGTAGGTTTGG
>CAYYHF010000442.1:0-1898 GCA_964471415.1 uncultured Clostridia bacterium
TGCCAGGCATGACTGAGTACAACGAGAACTCCAATCCAAGTATGCTCGCAAACTCAAGAGCTAGAATGTGTTTGATCAGCTCTCGCCTAGGTGCGGTGCGGCCGAAGATCACCCGAGAGACCTTACGCGGCATGCTCTCTACACATATCCCCGATGGTCTGTGTGCGCACTTCTATAGCCGCGGATTCGGCACTGTTTTCCAGATGATTTATGACGCTTCATCGCTCAACGCGGACGTGTGCTTTGGTGCACCAACCCACAACCAGTGGCGATCCGTAAGCTCGGCTGATCCCGTTGGACTGGTAAGGGTTGTTTCCGTGTTTCCCAACAAACGGTAGCTGCCAGGTTCTGAAGACCGCTTTACCTTTGCGCGGGGAATCTTCGCGATCTCCTTTGTGCAGTACCTGAAGATGCCTAACAAGCGCATCCGGCGGACGGGCGATGATGTGGTTGCCTCCAGCGGTACCGGCGACCGCCTCGGCTGATACGCGAGAACGTTAGGCGCATCTGGAGGGGGAGCAAGTATGCTGGATGATCCGTTCGGTCGCGCGAGGAGTTTCATGTACTCCCATGCGCGGCTTCTTGAGAGGCTCCTTTTCGCCGTGAAGTTCGAGGGGGCAGCACCGGTAGCTGTCGGGAGGCTCGTCTCGGCCTACCAGCACCCAGACGGCGGACTTGGCCATGCCTTGGAACCGGATGTGCGCTGTCTGGAAAGTCAACCCCTGTTTGCCGAGATCGGTCTGAGCGCGATGCATGATGCTCAGTGGCGTGACCGCGATCTCTCGCTATCGATCTGTTCGTTCCTGGAAGGAGTCAGTAACACTAAAGGGCTTGTTCCCATCCTCTTGCCGAGCGCACTCCGCTCACCACATGCTGCACACTGGACCTCTACCGGGGAACCCGGGATCAACCCTACTGCCAGCATCTGCGGTTTGCTACATTACCAGGGCGTCGAGCATCCCTGGTTGTCGCGCGCGACTCGCACATGCTGTGAGCTTCTTCTACAAAACCCGCCGCGCGACGCGCATTCGTTACTATGTGCGGCACGCCTTGTCGAGCACTTACCTGACCAACAACTAGCCGCGGATCTGGCCGACCGAATCGCCATGGCACTCCCTGACGCCCGTTTCTTTGTCTCGTCAGCACCTGTTACCACGTACGGGCTGACCCCGTTGCACTTTGCGCCATCTCCGGCGTCACCGTTGCGGAGGCTGTTCACGCGGGAGCAGATGGAAGGACATCTGGCGGATCTCATGGTAAGACAACAGGAAGACGGTGGTTGGCCGATAAGCTGGGATCCACCGGGATCGGCGTCCCGGAGCGAATGGAGAGGCAAGTGGACGCTTGAGGCGCTCTCGGTTCTTGTGGCCTACGGACGAATCACAAACGCTCACTTGACACTCGAACACGAAAATGGACACGCCTAACAAGCGTATCCAGGGGACGGGAGTCGGCGGGCGGATCCGTTGAGAGTGGAGTCCGCCGCCGCTGGTACGCAAGGACGTTAGACAGACTTGCGCTGGTAGCGCTAACTGGTTCCTAGACCTGCAGGTCAGAGGGGAGACATCTTGCGTGAGAGAACGAGGCCCTGACGAGAGCCAGGATGGGGTCGGGTACCCAACGAGATATCTTGAATTGCCTGAGTTCGACGTGGTTGGTTTCACGAAGATCGTTCAGTCAGGCGGTGAGCAGCTCGAGGCCGTGCGAGGTGACGGAAGGTGGAAGACGCTAAGAGACATGGCCGGGTCGGCCGGCATGATATACGGCATCGCATCTCTGGACCGACAGTGTCCCAAAGGTTACTATCGCTATACCGTTGGAACTCTGGCTCAACGGGAGCATTCGTCCTCAATAGGTAAAGGCGACGAGCTATTTACAATACATGTTGCTGAGTCAGG
>CAYYHF010000443.1:0-1894 GCA_964471415.1 uncultured Clostridia bacterium
TTGAGGCCGAGGGCACGCCCATCATGATACCAGGCAAGCGGAACACAATGCGACCGGCGGGTTCGTCGCCAAATGCCGACATGGGAAGATCTACATGCGGAACGCGAGTGGCAGAGTCGTTGGTTCTTGCCCGCAAGGTGGAGGAGAGGCTCGCCGGCCAGCTCGAACTGGAGGGCGCGGAGAGCGACCTCCTGGTTGCGGAAACCGTCGAGAAGGTCAAGGCCCGAAGGTCAGGGCATGTGCCCGTGGAAGACACGGCCTCCGCGATCTCAGGCGATGCATCGGTCAAGGGAAAGCCACAATCAAGATACGAGTCACGTACTGCCTGATGGACTGGCCAATAGAGTGCATGATGGTGCGGGGCGGAATGCCCGCCTATCGCCGGACCAGCAAGCACATCCGCTTCGTGCAGTCGGGGCCGTGCAGGTCCAGGTTTCGTGTGGTGGAAGGCCCTGCTGCTGCGCCGTGGCAAAGGGGCATGGTGCATTTCAGATAAAGCACTTCACGTACCCAGTGAGCTGATCGATGAATCTCTGGAAGCTCAGATCCGGGTCAGGCTGGGCAACTATGGGGTTTTGGGGATCCCTGGTTGAGGTCATGAAACAAGCTCCGCTGTACAGCCGCTCAAAGACCAATCGTCTGCATAGGATGTCATACCGTTGCTTGTAGGAGGCATCGACGAAAACGGGGTCGACTGCAAAATGAGGTTCACTTACCTTAACGGGACTGGAGGATCCATCGCAGTCTTCTAGAAGGAACAGGTAGCCTAACCATGGCGCTCTTGCTGCCCCTAATCGGCCCTCTCTGAACGCCGTCCAGAGATCCTGGGCATTGCCTACTGCTTCTTCAACACGGTTGTTGAAATTGTTCCCGAAGGATGGTCCGGCCTGAGACTTGAGCTCGACCGCGCAGGCCAAGACAGAATCGCGGATGACCAGTAGATCCCACTTCTTCTCAGGCCTATAGTATCCAGGCAACTCCATAGCACTGCTGCGGTGTATGCATGATTCAGGCACGCCTGCATCGCTGAGATATCGGCAGATCAAATCTATGAAGCCATCCATATGTTGCCCGCCTGTGACGGATCGACGTTCCCCGGAATCCTTGTCACCATTCGATCCCTGGCGATCGCCTTGCACGAGTCTGACTCTCCAGTAGGACCGGACTGCATCTACGAGTGCGTTGCTTGCCTCCATTGGCACTCTCCTTCACCGAGCGCTTCGCTGCCGAACATCGACTGCTGGTGCGAGATGCCGCCCGGAGTATCCACCAAGTGCAATCCTTCTTGAGCGCAACGGCGGACGGCGATCTTGACGAAATCGTGTTCGAGCTCTACGCCTATACTATGTCTGCCGGCTCTTGCGGCGGCGATACACGTGGTGCCGGTTCCGACAAATGGGTCAAGAACTGTATCGCCTGCGAAGCTGAACATCCTGATCAGCCTGTATGCCAACTCCTCTGGATACGGGGCGGGGTGCTTTCGAGTCGAGGCACCCGGAACGTCCGACCAGATTTGCCGGAACCACGCCTGATACTCATCATTGCCGATGACGCTCAGAATGCGAGCCTGAAGGCTTGGCGTGCGATAGGCGCCGGGTTTGCGCTGCATGAGAATGTACTCCACATCGTTCTTGATTACAGCATTAGGTTCATACGGCTTTCCAAGGAAAGATGAGCCATTCTGTATTTCGTAATTGGCGTTCGCGATCTTGTGCCAGAATATCGGGGCAAGGTTATCAAACCCGATGTCCATACACTGGGTCTGTATCGAGGCATGTAGGGGCACCACATGGTGCCGCCCGTGGCGCCGTCGTGACCGGCATACATCGCCGACTACGATCACCAGGCGCCCACCCTTGACCAAGACTCGGTAGCATTCGCGCCATACCTGCTC
>CAYYHF010000444.1:0-1894 GCA_964471415.1 uncultured Clostridia bacterium
AATACGGATATCCCCAGTCTATCACGGTATAGACTGCCGGGGACGAGAGCGTTTCAAGCCGGTAAGGATGAAATGGCGAATATCAACAATGCGATAGAGTTTCTTACGGATAAGGCAAGGCACAACAAATCATGGCGGTATATGAGCAACAGCGATAAAGAAGGGCCCAATCTGCTGTTGGCGTACCTGCCCGATGACCCGAATAACAATGCGTATCTAGCCAGAGTCCTGGATGATCTATCAGACAGTGATGATTTGGATGAATTCCGGGAAGCCGCGGAACCCATTTACGATGCGCTCTGCGAGCAGGTGCTTGGCAAGCTGGAGGACGTATTACGGAAGAACCCAAGAACAAGAGTACAACTGATCATTCTTGAGAAAATCGACAAGGGACACAGACAGGTAGCATATGAGTCGTCCATTACTGCGGAAAGACTGCGGGAAAACTTGATAACGTGGAACACCGCCTCAAAGAACTGCCCACCAGTTGAGATAAGAGTGCGCGACAAAAAGAAAACTAGAAAGGTCAAGCCGATTTGTCCCGGCCCCAATGGAATCTGCCAGCTACTTAAGGTCAGCTATACACGTTCCGATTCAGCGAAGCCAATGAGGCAGAGCGATGCTTCGCTTCATGAGATTTACAGTCTCTATATGCCTGACTCGCGTACAGAGCGATCAGATGGATTGCTAGATCGGTTCTTGACATTGGCTGTACAAAAGTCCGGAATGTTGTTGGGGGACATTGGATGCAAGCAGACGGTAGAGGACGCTCTTCCATCAACGAAGCAGTCCCGAACGCGGGCAAAGCAAGGGGCCGAGTTTGTCTCATTACTGTCTATTTTGCTTTATCAAAAGAAGATCAGAAAGGAGGATTATATGTTGGATGCGCCATTTAATGTCGGGCAGTTTCTGAAGCTGTCAGATATGCTTCACAAAGAATACTGTGTACAAGTCCGAAACAGTGGAAATAGACAAGAGCCCATCTACCCGCAGCTTATGGGAAATGAAATGCTGGCAATCGCTTCGGAGAATCCCATTGAGGGTTTGAACCGTCTGCGTGACCGTATGAGAATCTATCTCGCATGGGCAAGCACGGCCACGGGAGAGAACACCGGTCTAGCGAAATGGATACTTGCACGTTTTGAAGAAGTCAGCTTGAGAATCGCCCAACACGAGCTGCCACCGCAGTTCGGCCCTGCTGAACAGGCGCAGGCGACGAGGAAGTCGCGGCTGCCTAAGACAATCTCGCCGTTGGTGCCAATATCAACGAACAGGCTCAGTTCATCTCCTTGATGGAGGCGGGAGACGAGCACCCCGGCCACCGCTGCGCCCGTCATGGGCCGGCCCGCGCCCGGCTGGGTGCACGCGCCCGATGACGGACTGGTCCGTTCGCGGCTGGCAGCCACGGTGAGCACCTGCCGGATGCGCCGCGAGGCTGGCGAGTTCGTCAATGCGGCCGCCCTGTGGTCGGCCCTGACCTTCCCGGCCCCCGAGGATGCGATGGCGGGCGGGGCCGACTCCATCCCCCGCCGCACGCTGCTCCTGAGCCGCCGCAAGGGGCTGGCCCTGGCCGTGTTCAAGGCGCTGACCACGCGGCAGGGCAGCCGCACCCGGTCCATCCGCCTGGGCCTGCTCGGGGCGGAAGGCGAACAGCAGGCCGAAATCGCCTCCACCGTTTCCGCCCCGGGCGAGTTGTCCACCCAGGGCCTGCACCTGCTGGCCTCGGACGACGATGCGCGCGCGCTAATGGGGCCGCTGGCCGCCACCATCGGCCGCGTCGTCGCGGTGCCCGACCCGCGGCTCACCGAGGGCGAGCGGCGCTTCGTCCAGAGCCTGCCGGCCTGGGCCGGCAGCCTGTCGGGCCGCCCGAGCCTGATGGGCCTGACGCTCGACC
>CAYYHF010000445.1:0-1892 GCA_964471415.1 uncultured Clostridia bacterium
CCCTGGCACAGGCACTGCTCTGGTATCCCGGCGATCCCGAACTGCATATCCTCCGTGCCGCCCTGGCCGTCACGCGAAACTCACCGACCATGTCCCTGGCCGACCGCCTTGCCTTCCAGCAGGCGGTTATCCAGAGCCAGGGATGGATACGCGAAGAGCACGACCACCTCGCCGTCACGGTGCTCGTCAAAATGGAAATACCCGCCATGAGCAACGCAGCGCTCAGCGCCATGCTCAATCGCAGCGACCTCCGCTACAGCGACCAGCGCCCCATCCGCTTCGAGCCGCTGCAAAGCAGCAATTGAGCTTCTGACCGCTTTGGCAATGGTCGTTCCCAACTGGCAATTCGTATAGTGAAAAGTACCTTCCCAAACGTGCGCTGTTATGTTCGGACAACCTTTCTTTGCTCAATTCGCTCGCGTTCCGCATCATTCGGCATTTATGTGCTTGCGCGCGCATTATGCTCGCGCGTGAGAAACATTATGCGGATGACCTCTCGACAATCAATTAGGGGGAATTTCGGAATATGAAAATCCGTGATGAGATGACCTTCCAGCAATTGGTCGAAGCGGTAACGCAAGTCCACCACGAGATGGCTTCGCAGGCGGGACGGGCCGTGAACCTGGCCCTGACGGCCCGCAACTGGCTGATCGGCATGCACATCGCCGAGTTCGAGTTACAGGGAAGCGATCGTGCCGACTACGGCGAGCGCATCTACACGGCCTTGGCCGAGAGTCTGACGCAACGCGGTGTCAGCAATTGCAACCGGCGCCAGCTCTACCGCTACACGCGCTTCTACCAGGCCTACCCTTGGATTGTGGGTGCACTGCCCGCACAATTCACCCGCTTGATTTCCACGTCGACGACGGATGGCCAGATTGTGGGTGCAGCGCCCCCACAATTGCATCTATCGCCGAAAAAGCTTCTTGAGAGCCTTTCCTATACCCATATCGAGATGCTTGTGGATCTCGACGACGATCTGAAGCGGGCTTTCTATGAGATCGAGTGTGTCCGCGGCGGCTGGTCCACGCGTGAGCTCAAGCGCCAGATCGCCACGCTCTACTTCGAGCGCTCTGCCCTCTCTCGTGACAAGACCAAGCTGGCCGAACTAGCCCAGGCCGCTGCGGAGAAGGCCGAACCGCGCCTGACCATTCGCGACCCATATGTCTTCGAGTTCCTCGGGCTCAAGCCGCAGGAGGTGTTGCGCGAGTCCGACCTTGAGGAAGCACTGCTCGACCGACTGCAGGCGTTCCTGCTCGAACTCGGGCACGGATTCTGTTTCGAAGCCCGCCAGAAACGCATCCTCATCGGCGACACCTACGGTTTCGTGGACCTAGTCTTCTACCACCGCATCCTCAAGTGCCACGTTCTGATCGAGCTGAAGGCGGACGCGTTCAGCGACGAACACCTCGGTCAGCTCAATACCTACGTGAGCTGGTACCGCGCCAACATGATGAGCCAAGGCGACAACCCGCCCGTCGGCCTCCTGCTCTGCACCGCCAAAGACCAAGTCCTCGTCGAGTACGCCCTCGCCGGGCTCGACAGCCGCCTCTTTGTCTCCAATTACCAGCTCACACTTCCCAGCCCCGAAGAACTCACCAGCTTCCTCAAACAACAACGCCAGGAGGTGGAGGGATGAGGGACAGCGCCACACACTGAGTTGCGGACATCGCAACCGTGCTCATGGGGCAGTCTCCGCCCCCGGCGGCATGTACGGAAAATGGGGAAGGCCTGCCGTTCATACAAGGCAATGCGGAGTTCGGCGGCGGTTCCCCGAACCACGGCTCAGGTGCTCTTCGCCAACGAGGTGCGCGGAATCCGGTGATCTCCTGGCGAGTGACCGCGCTCCCGGCCCGCCTCAGCGCGCCACCATCGCCACCTGCACGGCAGCG
>CAYYHF010000446.1:0-1888 GCA_964471415.1 uncultured Clostridia bacterium
GCCGGATAGCTCATGTGCGAGGAAGATGCAGTTGCCACCCCTGCTGCCATGGTCGAAAGGACGATGCACAACGACACTGCTAGGCAGATTGCTGGATAAGAAGTCCTTCTCATGGAAAAGTAACCTCCGTTCCTTAATGGTATGTTCTAGGGCAGGCGCTCTCGTGTTCATGCCGCGGCAGGTATATAGAGATTGCTTAAGGAGCGCCGTGCCTGGCAGATCTATAGACCTTCGCGCGATTTGGTTTGTTCCACGTGCGTATGCAAACTGAGCATAACGAGGCGTCCCTGGTGTACCGGTTTCCCTCCATCCAGTGCTGCATTCGGCAAACCTTCCTGTTCATTTGGCGTATAATGAGTTGTACATCGTTTTGGAACAGCCGTTTCAGACCAACCGGGGCAAACCGGGCTAAGACACCAGGGAAGGAAGGCGCTACGTGAACATACGGCGTCGTGTGACCAGCGTAAAACCAGGGCGGCGTCCTTCTCCCAGGCGGGCGGTGTCCAGCCTTATTGGTCTTATGGTGAGCGCTTGTGCACACTAATGCCTCAATATTGCTGAACAGTTTGAGACTACTGAGAAACACGGGGGAGTTTGCATGGACAAGGACCGGTCACAGACACAACAGCCGCAACGGGAGTACTGGCACGGAAAGGCGTTTGCCTTCTTCACCAACAAACAATGCGAGTTCTTCCCTTGCCACACTGGGGTCGATCCCGATGAGTTCAACTGTCTGTTTTGTTACTGTCCGCTATATGCCCTGGGAGAGAAGTGTGGCGGCAAATTTACCTATATCAACGACATCAAAGACTGCAGCAATTGCGTTGTCCCTCATCGGAGGGAGAATTACGGATACATTACCGGCCGTTTCAGTGAGATAGTTGAAGCGATGAAAAGAATGAAATGAGTCACCGGGCCTGTCCGGTGGCTTCCCAGAAGCGTCTTGATCCTCGATCTCAGGTTGCGGTTCTCTTGCTTCATGTTTCTACGGTCCTGGGATTGCCATTTCAACGGATTCAAGCATCTCCAGAAATCTCTCAAACCGCTCCTGGGATGCCGAGTGTTCCCACAGATCACCGCCGACACGCGACTCAGCCATAGCACGGGTGAACTCTATCAAGTGTGAGTCCGAACCGTCGTCAAGTACAAACCTGATGTTATCGGCATTGTGTATCAAGGACAACATGATAACCGCATTCCGGTAAAACGGGCGCTTATTGAGGTCCTCTGTATAGAAATTCAGCGTATCAGAGTCTGTATTGAGCCTGACGACAACCGCAAACGGCCGCGAGCCGGTAAGCAGCTCAAAAGAACCGTATTCGACATTTTCCGGGTACTCAAGATTCATTATGATGCCGCCGACCTTTGAGTTGTCCCCGATATACTCGGTTCTGTGCTCAAGGAGGCGGGCAGCGAAGTTTTTGGCGCGATCGCGAGGATTCACCGCAAACCCGATAATAACCGCCAATACTACAACCAATGCCGTAGCTGCGAGCCAAGCTTCAGGCTTCTTGTAGTTCAGCACGTTCTTCAGCCGGCTCTTGGTATCGCTTTCGCCAAAAGCATATCCATGGCTTTACCCCCTGTTTTTGGCCTGATGCTCGTCGATGAGCTTCTGCAGCTCTCTTATTTCCTTTTCAGTCAGGTGCTTGCGCTGCGCGAAAGCTGCCAGGAACAGCGGGAGTGAACCATCGAATGTTTCATCTACAAACTGTTCGCTTTGAAGTGTCAGGAATTCTTCCCTTGTCAAGATCGAAGAAACCACCGCATCCAGGTTTTGAAAGAGTCCCTTGTCGCATAGCCGCCTGAGCATGGTATAGGTTGTTGACTTCTTCCAGCCGAACTCCTTCTCACAAAGCTTTACCAGTTCGCCGGAGTTGATGGGTTC
>CAYYHF010000447.1:0-1887 GCA_964471415.1 uncultured Clostridia bacterium
CCGTCGATGGCGGATATGCCGGTCTGGATGAACTCAGACGGGTAGTCGCGCGCGTAAGGGTTTATGGGGGCGCCGTTGGTGTCAAGCCGAGCGTCCGGTATGATCTTGGGGCCGTAGTCGCGCGGGCGGCCCAGCCCGTCAAAGACCCTGCCCAGGATCTCAGGGGACACGCCCAGTTCGATTCCGTGGCCCAAAAACCGCACCCTCGCGGATTTGATCTCAAGGCCGGCGGACCCCTCGAACAGCTGGACCAAGGCATTCGTACCCGATGCTTCCAGCACTCGGCCGCGCCTGATCTCGCCTCTCACTGCAATCTCTACAAGCTCGCCGTACTTGACGTCCTGTACTTGCTCGACGAGCATCAGCGGGCCCGCGACCTCTCTTACAGTAAGGTATTCCTTAAGCAACGTCCTCACCTCCGCCGGCAGCGATCGCGCCCACGCTGCGCTTGACCTCGTCCACCATAGTTTCAATCTCGGAGAGCCTGGCCTCTTCAACGTACTTCATGCGCCCGATCTTGGCGCGGACGGGCAAAGCCAGCACGTCCTCGAGCGATGCTCCGCGCTCGACCGCCTCGCGCGCAGCACGGTCCATCTCCAGTATCACCCGGAGCATCGCCGCCTGCTTTGCAAGGGACGTATAGGTGTCCACCTCATGGAACGCGTTCTGGTGCAGAAAGTCCTCACGGATGCTCCTGGCCGTCTCCATAGTGATCCTATCGCGAGTCGACAGCGCGTCCATCCCCACCAGCCGCACGATCTCCGCAAGCCCGGCCTCGTCCTGCAATATCCTCATGGCCTCGCCGCGCATCTCGACGAACTCGTCGCCCGCCATCTCGCGCAGGTCATCATCGATCCTGTCGAGGTACAGCGAATAGCTGGTAAGCCAGTTGATGGCCGGGAAGTGGCGGCTGTACGCCAGATTGGCGTCGAGCGCCCAGAAGACCTTGACCACGCGCAAGGTGTTCTGTGTGACCGGCTCCGACAAGTCGCCTCCAGGCGGCGACACGGCGCCGACAACTGTGAGCGCGCCCTCGCGCCCGTCGGCGCCTAGGCATGTGGTACGCCCTGCGCGCTCGTAGAACTCGGCCAAGCGCGAGCCCAGGTAGGCCGGGTATCCTTCCTCGCCCGGCATCTCCTCAAGGCGCCCCGACATCTCACGCAGAGCCTCGGCCCAACGCGAGGTGGAGTCGGCCATCATCGCGACGCTGTAGCCCATATCGCGGAAGTACTCGGCAATCGTGATTCCGGTGTAAACCGACGACTCACGCGCCGCCACCGGCATGTCGGACGTGTTTGCGATGAGCACCGTTCGTTTCATCAATGGCTCCCCGCTTTTCGGGTCGAGCAGTTCAGGGAATTCCATAAGCACGTCGGTCATCTCGTTGCCGCGCTCGCCGCAGCCCACGTAGACCACGATATCGGCATCGGCCCACTTGGCCAGCTGATGCTGGACAACGGTCTTGCCCGATCCGAACGGCCCCGGAATGCAGGCCGTGCCGCCTTTGGCCACCGGGAAGAACGTGTCGAGCACGCGCTGCCCGGTCACCATCGGCTGCCCGGGCGTGAGTTTCTGCCCAATGGGGCGACCCCGCCTGACCGGCCATTTCTGCATCATCGTTATCTCACGGACGCCCTCGTCGGTGGCGATCCGTGCAATGACGTCCGTGACCTTGGCAGAGCCCGTGTGGATCCACTCAAGCTTCCCCGAAATGCCTGGGGGCGCCATCACCCGATGCTCCACGACCTTGGTTTCCTGAACGGTGCCGAGGATGTCGCCGGTGCTGATCGGATCACCCACACGCGCCCGCGGCACGAACTCCCATACACGCTCGCGGTCGAGCCCGGGTGCTTCCACCCCGCGCGCAATTCGATCGCCCGAGGCCTC
>CAYYHF010000448.1:0-1882 GCA_964471415.1 uncultured Clostridia bacterium
GATTCGCCCCAGACCCCAAATGGCAGCACGACAGGCCCACCGTGCAGGTGATGATCCGTGGCAAGCCGGGCGCCCCTGAGTATGGGATAGCCCAAGCCAAGGCGCAGGCGGTCAAAGATGCTCTGCTGGGCAGGCCGGGAACAACGATAGGCGGCACGCATTACATCGGTATCTGGATGATCGGCGATATAACGCCGGTAGGAGCGGACGACAACGGTCGCCCGCTTTTCTCATGCAATTTCCGCCTGGAGCGTTCAGGCTCAGGCGGTTACAGGAGTGGTTAACAGATGGCTGCAGTAGCCGGATATGGCGGCAAGGTGGCGGTCGGCGCAAACGATGTCGCGCAAGTGCGCAATTGGAATGCCGACATACAGCGTGAAGAGGTAGACACGACTCATATGAATGACGGGGCCGGAGGCTGGCGGTCGTTTATATCCGGTCTTGGGGCCGGCACGGGCACCATGGACGTCAACTGGGATATGACCGACACCAATGGTCAGAAAGCACTACAGGACGCAGTGCTGAACCCCCCGTCTACGCCTCCGGTAGTTAAGCTTTATGTGGACGGCACGCACTATTACAGCGGGAGCGTCATTGTAACCAACGTAAGCCCCAGCGTGGGCGTGGATGGGTTGGCGGAAGCGTCAATTAACTTCCGATTCACCGGCGCAGTGAGCTTTGCGTAGGAGTGATGCCTTATGGCAGTTATAGCGGGTTACGAGGCGTCTCTCTATCAGATGGATACCGATCAAACGCCAGTGCCGCTTACCTCGGAGGCCATGTCACCCGTAGACGCGGACTACAAAGTATGGCGCGTGACCGCGAGAGCTAAACGCTGGTTGAACCCGATGGTTGCTACAACCGTCAAGGTGAACGGGATTACGGTTATTCCAGCTGCGATCATCCACGCAGGCGGGTTTGTGCGGTTCCATACGAGTGTGGCGGATCCGGTGGCCGGCGACGTTACCATCGATGGCGAATACTTCACCGCGGTCAACAAGCTCGCGGGGGCCAAGCAGTGGAGCCTCGACATGCAAGCCGACGAACTTGATGTGACCAGTTGGGATTCGGGATCGTGGCGCGAGTTCATGACGGTTATTAAGAGCGCGACGGCTTCGTTCGACAAATGGTGGTTCGATCAGTTTTTCCTGTCTTACCTGCAAAATACGACTATGGTGGGCCTGGAATTGAGGGCCAAGGATGACAAGCGTTATTACTGTTATGGGAATGTCACTAGCGACTCGATCAAGGCTGCGTCTGAGGGAGCCATTGAGGAGTCTGTCAATGTGAGAGTTACCGGACCGGTGGAATACACCGAGGAGTAAGGAGGGCCTAAATGAGCAACGACGTGAACGACGAGATCTATGCGGACGAGATAGCCGATGCAATATTGGCGCTTGATGATATCCCCCGGAGCATTGTGAAGGTTACCGACTGGAAACGGAGTGTGCTAATCAGGGGCGGCGATGCGGAGGAACGGTATCGCCTGGAACAACTGCTGGCCAAAAAGAGCAAGGACAAGCCCGGCATGAAGACTCTGTATGCCGACTTGACGATACTCGCGGCACGGGATCCCAAGACCGGCAACAAGATCTTCAAGCCGTCGCGCCGAGACGCGCTGATGGCCAAGAGCGGCAGGGCGTGCTCGCAAATCGCCAAGGAATATCTGACGCTCACAGGGATTCTGGAAGAGGATATTGCCAAAGCGGAAAAAAACTCCGAGGAAGCGGACGATTAATCTGGTTCCGCGTAGCGCATGAACTAGGCATGACCGTCCGCGACCTTCAAGAGCGGCTAGGCAGCGGGTATGAACTCACAGAATGGATCGCATACCTGAAAATCATGGATGAAGAGCACGAGAAAGCAGCGAGGAAGGCGTCGC
>CAYYHF010000449.1:0-1882 GCA_964471415.1 uncultured Clostridia bacterium
AGAGCCACTTTCAGTTTTGCAAGCGCCGGAATCAGCGACGCGGTAATAGCCGGCACCAGTGCCCCGGCAATCGCCCCCGCAATACCCAGAATGACCGGCTGCAGCCAAACAGGAAACGCCTTTTTCAGGGCGTTGATGAATCCGCCTTCCATCACCAGGTCGGCGAACCTGCCGGTTGATTCCACGAGCCTCTGCATCGCTTTGTCTATGCGGAAGATTCGGATAATATCTTGCCCGAATCCTCTGGCAATCGTCTCGCTCGCGTCCCTGATTTGGTCCCTCATGCCCCGCATTGTCGCAGCCTGACGCGCCATCATGCCCTTGTATCGGCGATTCATCCCGGCAAGAATCGCGTTGATGGCGTCGCCGGAGGAGATCATGCCTTTTCGGGCCATCTCCATGGCATTAGGAATACTCGTGCCTATGGCCTCCGCAAGGAACTGCCACGCCGGAATACCCGCCCCGGCAAACGAGATCATCTCTCTCATCGTCAACTTGCCGCGAGCTTGGATTCTACCGAACGCTTTAGTGACGTTCTCTAGCATCTCTTGCCCGCCGCCCAACGCGGAAACAGCGTCGCCAATGGGGTCAAGCATTGAGTTAACTCGCCGCGCCGTGAAGCCGAAGGCCAGTAGTTGTTTGGATACCTGCTGCAGCCCAATGAATCCAAACGGCGTCTTCCTCGCCCTGACTTCTAGCTCGTCAAGGAAGTCCTGCGCCTTCTTCGCGTCGCCCAGAAGCGTAGTAAACGCCATCTGGCTCTGCTCATAAGATTCAGCGAGCTTGATGCCCCATGCCGCCGCCGCACCGGCAGATACCGCGAATGCTGCGCTTGTTATGGCAGCGACTTTCGAGATCTGCTTGCCGAATGCCAGCGAAGCAGGCAATGCTTTTTGGATGCTTTCGGGCATCTGCTTGCTGTGTCTCATCACAGAGCGAGAGAAACGATTCCACTCTTTTTCGGTCTTGCTCAGTCCGCTCTGGAATCGAGTGGCATTGAGCGTCAGGGCTATTGAAAATGTCCCCACGGTGGACATAGACTCACCTACTCAATATGGGCGGCCCATTACGAGCCGCCCATGTCGAACTTCTCTTCCCATACCCGGCCCCACATACCCATGATCCGCTCATGATCCTCCGGTGACTGCTCCGGCACGGGCGGCGTCTCGTAATTCGGCATGAAGTCGCTGGGTTGAAAAGGCTTCTTGTGCTTCTTGGTGTCTCGGCTGGTGTTGGCCACAGTCGCCGCCACCAACCCGGCGCGAAAGTCATCTACCTCGCAGCCCCATGGCTCCATCTGATAAAACGCCCACCACTCCGAAAACTCCTGGGCGCTCATTCTGTGCAGAAGCTCGCCGACAGTCATGCCAAGGGCCAATGCTAATCGGAAGCAGAATCTTCGATTAGGATTGGCCCTTAATCTTCCCCCGCCTCATCCTCATCAGGCTCCATGCCCGACAGACGCCGGGCAACGGCCGATATGCGGTCGAGAACACCAGGATGCTTGCGGCCCAACTTTTCAACCCTATCATCGCTGAACAGCCGGTCGCCCTGTTCGTTTACCATGCACATGGCCGGGAGACGGACGCGCATCAGCCTCATGTCGATCTTCATGTCGACGTCTTCCTCGGCGGCTTTCCTGCCCTTCTTGCCAGGCTTGATGCGCTTGCTCTTCAAGTCGAACATCTCATTCTCGAACTCGCTGCGCTCCCACGCCGTGAGTCCGCGCACGTATACCGCTCCGCCCCACTCAGGCACTTCCACCAGTTCGCGAGGCAGGTCTTCGGCTCTCAGTATGTCATCCGCTGTCAGTATTCTGATTTCAGTCAATTGCGTCCCTCCTTATGTTAGCGCTATCGCCTTGTAGGTGGGTTTACTGGCA
>CAYYHF010000450.1:0-1874 GCA_964471415.1 uncultured Clostridia bacterium
CCAGCCGGGCAATGATGTCAGACGGAACACCGCTGTACTGCTCGAAGCTCACCTTGGTGAACCCCGCCTGTGCCAAAGCGCGAATTGCATCATCCGCAGCAGACATCGGGTACGCAACCATGAGACGTACTTTATCCTTTTCAGAGGCGACAACTTCCCATGACAAGCCTTCAACTGCCTCGGCCGCATCGGCCAGCGCTGCCTCGTACGAACGCGACTCGGCTGTACCCAGCGCCAGGCCGACGTACTTGGCCGGCGTCGCCTGCTCCACAGGGACGCGCAGCTGCGTCCATGGCTCCAGATGCTCGATGGATGTGAGGACGCGGGCCTCGGCGGCAGCTAGATCAGCTAGCGACTGCTCGACCGCCCTTGCCATACCGTAGATGCGATGGGCGTTCTCCGCGCCGTCCTGAACATATGTCGTCCATTCGTCGTCGGTGAGGTAGAGACGGTAGCCGGTGAAGCTCTCAATGGCTGTCTTGGAAACTCGACGATGTCGGCCCATGATATCGATGGAGTACTTAAGTTCCGACAGCACCGAATCTACATGCGCAAGGCCCGCCGCGGGATCGAAAGGACACGAGGGGTCAGCTGTATCGGAGCTCACTTCCACAGTACCCAGTCGCTGAAGAGTGCTGACTACATCGCCGATTCGGGACTCATGGCCCAGTACGGCTACTCTCCTCATCTCAGAGATCGCCAAACGAGTTCAACACCTTCCGAACCGCGAGCTCCAGCGCTTTCTCCCAGTTGGCCTTCGCGGTGCTGTTCACTTCGTCCACACGCGCTGCTAATACCTTCTTGGCCTCGTGGGCCTCGGCCTCGATACGAGCCCGAGCGGCTGCGGAGATCTCGTCAGCCCGGATGCGGGCCTTCTCCTCCGCCTGCTGCACAGCGCGCCTTCCGTCGAGTTCGGCTCCGGCGACGCGCGCCTTTGCCTCGTCGTAGGCTTTCCGGACGATCTCATCGGCCTCCCGCTCAACAGCTCGGATACGGTCTAGCGCCTCAATGCTCATGCGGGCACACCCCCAGATTGGGCAAGAAAGACGGATCATGCCTCTTAGTCTAACTGGCATTATACTACACTACATACTGGTCCGCAATCACCGAGCGGCGGGTCCCAACCTCGGGCCCGCCGCTCATGTCCACGCATACGTATCGGCTGATTTCTATTGCGCATGCTCCAGCATCTCCAACCGGAGCTCCTCAGCTATCTTTGCAATCAAGAACGCATTTGCGGGGGGCTTGCCGTTGCGCAGATTGACCGCATATCCGAATACCTTGTTGATGTGGTCCGGATTGCCCTGCTTCCACGTTTTCTGAATAGTATACCTGATGGCAGCCTCAACTATGAGAGGAGAAGTGCCGTACTTCTCGGCCACCTTCGGGTAGAGCGACTTCGTCACTGCCCCCAGAAGTCCAATGTCTTTGGTGACAAGAACAATGGCTTCCTTTATGTAGCAATACCCCTTGAAGTAGGTCGGCACTCCAAGATTGTACAGAATCCGGGTCGCCTCAGTCTCGAGGTCGAACTGTACCCCTCTTGGCCTGCGGTCGGACTCCCGCTCCCTGGGGCGCTCACGCGCGGGATAAGCCCTGTCCGTCTTGGGTTTAGCCTGGACCGAGTCTACCTGACACACCTGTCGTATGCGGCTCATCAGGTTGTCGCGATCGAACGGTTTGAGCAGATAGTAATCGGCGCCCATGCCCGCGCACCGGCGCACCATGTCCTCCTCTTCGAAGGCCGATAGAACCACGATCCGAGGGCGCCGCTCAAGTCCCAGATCATCCAGCTGGCTCAGCACGCCCATTCCGTCAAGATAGGGCATGATTATGTCCAGAAGAACGACATCCGGCCTGGTCTGGGCAATCAT
>CAYYHF010000451.1:0-1873 GCA_964471415.1 uncultured Clostridia bacterium
AGGCGATACATCCCCTGCTGTTTGACTTCCAGCGGGACATCGTTAGGTGGGCTTTGCGCAAGGGCCGAGCGGCGATATTCGCCGATTGTGGGCTGGGCAAGACGCTAATGCAGCTCGAATGGGCACGTCTGCTCGGAGGCCGCTCGCTGATTGTGGCCCCATTGTCGGTGGCGCGGCAGACCGTCGGCGAGGCGTCCAAGATCGGGCTGGGCATCCACTACACGCGTTCCGGCGATGATCTGATAGACGATATCAACATCACCAACTATGAGATGGTCGAGCGATTCAACGCAGGCGACTTTACCTCCGTGGTGCTAGACGAGAGCAGCATACTAAAGGGGCTTGACGGCAAGACTCGGCGACGAGTGACGGAGATGTTCGCGGGCACTCCATACCGGCTGTGCTGCACGGCGACTCCTGCGCCGAACGACATTGCGGAGATAGCGAATCACTCAGAGTTTCTAGGCATCATGACGCGAGCAGAGATGCTGGCCGCGTTCTTTGTTCATGACGACAAGGGCTGGCGGCTAAAGGGACATGCCCGCGAGGGATTCTTCCGATGGCTGGCGAGCTGGGGTATGTCAATTCGCAAACCTTCGGACTTGGGGTATTCGGATGACGGCTTTATCCTGCCCGATTTGGATATTCGCCCGGACTTCGTGACGGCGACCGATGCCCCTACTGGGCGGCTGTTTTGGGGTGCTTTGCAGGGGTTAGGCGACAGGATAGCGGCGCGGAGGGCCACGGTGCGCGAACGCGCGGAAAGAGCAGCGGAGATCATCAACAGCAATGGCGAGCAGTGGATAGCGTGGGTTGGGTTGAATGATGAGGGGCGAATGTTGGCGCAGCTGGTGCCGGATTCGGCATTGCAGGAAGGCGCGGATAGTCCCGACAAGAAGCTGGCCGACATCGAAGCCTTTCAGGATGGACGCGTGAGGGTGCTTATTACCAAGCCGCGAATAGCGGGATTCGGCATGAATCTTCAAAACTGCTCGAACATGGTGTTCGTCGGGCTAGGAGATTCCTATGAACAGTATTACCAGTGCATTAGGAGGTGTTGGAGATTCGGGCAGTCGCGCCCGGTGACGGCTCGAATCGTGTTGACGGACATGGAAACGGAGATCCACGAGAACGTGTTACGGAAGGAGGCGCAGGCCGCGGAGATGGCCGAGGAGTTGTTGGCGAACGTGATAGAGTTCGAGCGTGAAGAGATAGCCGAAACACAGGCCAATTTCGAGTATGCCGAGGACACGGCGCGCGGAGACGGATACGTGATGATGCTGGGCGATAGCGCCGAGAAGCTGCGCGAGATAGACGATGAGAGCATTGGATTGTCTGTGTTCTCGCCGCCGTTTATCAGCCTATACACCTACAGTCCCACAGAGCGCGATCTGGGCAATTGCAGGACGGAAGATGAGTTCTTCGGCCACTTTGGATTCATCATCGACGAGCTTCTGCGGGTGACTATGCCGGGGCGCAACTGCTGCGTGCACGTCGCGCAGGTGCCCGCGATGCTATCCCGAGACGGGTATATCGGCTTGAAGGACTTCCGCGGGCAGACGATTCAGGCATTCGAACAGCACGGGTGGGTATATCACGGGGAGGTGTGCATCGACAAATGTCCGCAGGTACAGGCCATACGAACGAAAAGCAAGGCACTGCTATTCGTTCAGCTCAAGAAAGACGCGTCATGGCTACGACCTGCACTTGCGGATTACATCCTTGTATTCCGTAAGCCCGGCGATAATCCTGTCCCGATTCAGCCGGATATCACGAATGACGAGTGGATCGAGTGGGCGCGTCCTGTCTGGTATGGCATACGTGAGACTGACACGCTCAATGCAGCCGCGGCCACGGAGACGGAGGATGAGCG
>CAYYHF010000452.1:0-1866 GCA_964471415.1 uncultured Clostridia bacterium
ATGTGAACAAGCGTAAGGGAGTGTTGATCGGTGACGTTGTGGGGCTCGGTAAGACCCTTATGGCTACCGCTCTTGCCCGCATCTTTGAGGACGACTACGGTATGCGCGTGCTGATCGTCTGCCCGAAAAACCTCGTTTCGATGTGGAACGATTATCGTGAGACCTACGGACTCAGGGGAAAGGTCATGTCGATCAGCCGCGTACTCCGTGATCTGGCAGACGAGCGTCGTTATCAATTGGTCGTCATCGACGAGAGCCACAACCTTCGCAATCGGGAAGGCAAGACTTACCGCGCCATTCATGAGTATCTCAAGGAGAACGACTGTCGTGTGGTTATGCTGACTGCCACACCTTACAACAAGAGCTACCTGGATTTATCAAGTCAACTCCGCCTCTTTGTTGAGGAGGACCTTGATATCGGTCTCAGACCAGAGCGCTACCTCCGAGACATGACTGAGACCGAATTCTTGCGACGGCACCAGTGTTCGCCTCGAACCCTAGCCGCCTTCGAGAAGAGCGAGTACGCGGATGACTGGCGGGACCTGATGCGGCTCTACTTGGTAAGGCGCACCAGGTCCTTCATACAAGAGAACTATGCACATGAGGACCCGGATAACGGTCGGCGTTATCTTGACTATCCAAACGGTAGCCGATCCTACTTTCCAGCACGAAATCCGAAGACGGTTTCCTTTCCCGTCAACGACAAGGATCCTGATGATCAGTACGCCCAGCTCTATTCCGAGAGAGTTATAGACACGATCAATGCTCTCACTCTTCCGCGCTATGGTCTTGGCAATTACACTGCGCCAAACCCTAAACATCCCCCTACGGCAGCCGAACAACGACACCTCCAGAATCTTTCTCGTGCGGGCAAGCGCCTCATGGGGTTCTGTCGAACCAACCTATTCAAGCGGCTGGAGAGTTCCGGCATGGCATTCATTCAGTCCGTAGAGAGGCACATCCTGCGCAATCATATCTACCTGCATGCAATCGAGAATGATCTTCCCTTGCCCATCGGCACCCAAGGCGCTGAGCTCCTCGACACAAGGCTGACGGACGAAGACTCAGACCGCACAAATGCTGACCTCTTTACGGATGACCAATCTGAAGATGAGGCCCAATATAACAGCTCTGGTATACTCACCCAGGAACAGATAGAGGCACGTGCTGCCGCTGTCTATGCGATGTATGCAGAGAAGTACAGAAGTCGGTTCAAGTGGCTCCGCCCTTCACTCTTCGTGGACAAGCTTGGTAAGCACCTGCGCGCGGACGCCAAAAAACTATGGGGTATTCTCAAAGCAAACGGCCAATGGGACGCTCAGCGGGATGCCAAACTCAATGCGTTGGAATCCCTTATACGGCAGGCCCATCCCGCGCAGAAGGTACTTGTATTTACCCAGTTTGCGGACACCGTGCGATACCTCGACACTGAGCTCCGCGCACGCGGATTGACAGACCATGCTGGCGTATGGGGTGACACCGCCAATCCTACGGAGCTTGCCTGGCGCTTCAGCCCGGTCAGTAACGGCAAGCGGGATCGAATTCCTCCGGAACGAGAACTCCGGGTACTCATTGCAACCGATATTCTTAGCGAAGGACAAAACCTTCAAGATTGCGCCATTGTTGTGAACTACGACCTTCCCTGGGCGATCATCCGGCTCATTCAGAGAGCGGGCCGCGTAGACCGGATTGGACAGCAGGCAGAGGAGATTCTCTGCTACTCCTTTTTCATCGCTGACGGCGTTGAACGTATCATCCGATTGCGCAGTCGGGTCCGCCAACGGCTTGTGCAGAACGCCGAGGTTGTCGGCAGTGATGAGGCGTTCTTTGAAGATCAGAGTGGCGAACAGACAGTCCGCAATCTCT
>CAYYHF010000453.1:0-1854 GCA_964471415.1 uncultured Clostridia bacterium
AGGGTTAGGGCCTGGCGCCGAGGAGCAGAGGCAAAGGCCTGACCCGGAGCTAGCTGCTAGGGCCAGCGCCGGAGCCGGAGCCGGGAGCCGAGAACCTGAGGTAAAGGCCTGAGGCCGGGGGCCAGGGGCTCGGGGAACGAGGTGTACCATGTATAAGGCTAGTATGGTCGGGGTTGACGACGAACGCACAATCTTGGAGATAACTGTTGAAGAACCTCGTGTTCGGGAGGCTGTGACACGTGCCGTTCGGAAGTTGGCGGCGCAGGTTTCCATCCCCGGGTTCCGCAAGGGTAAAGCCCCTCGTGCCGTGCTCGAACGCTTTGTAAGCCGGGAGACCATATACGATGAGGCCATTCGATCTATCGCTCCCGATGCCTATTCGGCCGCTCTGCGCGAAACGGGCCTCAAACCTCTGGATGACCCGGAATTTGACGGTCTCAACGATGCTGAGCTGGAGAATGGCAATCCGCTGGTGTTCACGGCGAAGTTCACTGCCAACCCCCATGTTAAGCTAGGCGATTACCACGCCATCAAGCTTGATCGCGAACAGCGCGAGATCACCGATGAGGATGTGGATCAGGCGCTGGAGAACATGCGCGAGGCGCGGGCCGAGTACGTTCCGGTGGAGCGTTCGACTGTGCAGGCGGACGATCTTGTCACAATCGACATAGATGGATATGTCGATGGCGAGCGTAATGAGTCCTACTGTGCCTCCGATTTTCAGGTAGTGGTGGGCTCTGGCCGACTTCTTTCGGGTCTAGATGAGAAGATCGTAGGTATCAGTGTGAACGAACCCGGCGAGTTCGTAGTAAGCCTGCCCTACACTTCGAAGGATGGGGAAACCATCGAGCGCGATGTGACATTTACGGCGCTGGTCAAGGATGCTAAGGCCAAGCAATTGCCTGAGCTGGACGATGAGTTCGCCAAGGACACTGGCGGCGCCGATACGCTCGCGGCGCTCCGCGACGAGCTTATGCACAATCTGCGCCACCGAGCGCTGGACGATGCGATTCGCGACCTTGCGCAGCGGGCTCTGGGATCGCTCGTCACCACTTCCGAGGTGGAGATTCCCAGGCTTCTTATCGAGCGAGAGGTCGAAAAGAGCGTGCAGAGGCTGCAGAGCAACCTGCGTGATCAGGGGCTTACGTGGGAGCAGTATCTCTCGGCCAGGGATAAGTCGGAAGACGAGATCCGAGAGCAGTTCCGAGAGACTGCGCCGGGCACGGTCAAGAGTCAACTCGTCATCGAGGCTCTGGTGGAGAAGGAAGGACTGGCCCCCACCGCGGACGCGGTGAGCATGGCGGTCTTCCAGATGGTCTACGAGGTGTTTGCCGACGATCAGGCTAAGCTGCGAGAGGCGATTATGGACCCGGCCTTGCGCGCGTTAGCCGCCGACACGCTGGCGGGCACGAATGTCCTGCGATTCCTCGGTCGCGTTTGCGATGCTGATCCCGAGAGCGCTAAGTGTGATAAGTGTGCGTCCGAGAAAGCGGAACGCGCTGAGGATCAGGGCGATGATTACGATGGCGATGGCGATAAGCCCGAGGCGCATGATTCCGAGGGAGAAGCGCAAGAATAATTTGGACTCCAGCACTTTCCGTGGGAGGTGATGACGATGACCCTGATACCCATAGTCGTTGAGCAGACCAGTCGCGGCGAGAGAGCATATGATATTTACTCCAGGCTTCTCAAAGACAGGATCGTTTTCATCGGAGGTCCGATAGATGATGGTATGGCCAACTTGGTCATCGCTCAGATGTTGTTTCTCCAGGGGGAGGACCCCGATAAGGACATCAACCTATACGTGAATAGCCCGGGCGGATCTGTCACCGCAGGGCTTGCCATATATGATAC
>CAYYHF010000454.1:0-1848 GCA_964471415.1 uncultured Clostridia bacterium
GCAGGCTGATATATAGTATGAAGGCCGTGCCAGAAGTGACGCACTGACCGCGCAAGGCGCAGATGGCTCAATGATAATGGGCCCCCGGAGGCGTCCTGATGCTCCTCCGGGGGCCTATGGTCTGCATGTTCGTCATGTCGTGACAGAGGTTTTCCGGATAGACTAGAACAGGCCGATGATCCTGCCGTCTTCGTCGATGTCAACGCCCTCGGCCGCCGGCGTCCTGGGCAGACCGGGCATGGTCATGACATCGCCCGTCAGCGCCACCAAGAATCCGGCGCCCGCCGATGCCCTGATCTCCCTCACCGTGAGTTCCCACCCTGTGGGCGCTCCCTTGAGGTCGGGGTTGTCGGTCAGCGAATGCTGAGTCTTGGCCACGCAAATCGGCATCTTGTCCAGGCCCAGCTTGGTCATGCGAGTGATCTCGCGGTCGGCCGAGGCCGTATAGACCACGCCGTCCGCGCCGTAGATCTCGCGCGCCAGGATCTCGATCTTCTCCTTGATGGACATCTCGGGGTCGTAGATCGGACGGAAGTTATTCTGGTCCTTCTCAAGCGCCTCAAGAACCTCGCGGGCCAGTTCGATTCCGCCATCGCCGCCGCGAGCCACTACATCCGACACCGCGCTGCGCACGCCCAGGGCATCGCAATGCTTCTTCACCAGGTTGATCTCGGAAGGCTCATCGGTGGGAAACTTGTTGATGGCCACCACTATGGGCAGCCCGAACTTCTTGAGATTCTCGATATGCTTATCCAAATTGGCGCAGCCCTCTTCCAGCGCCTCCAGGTTGGTCTCGGCCACCTTCGCCTTGGGTACGCCCCCGTGCATGTTGAGAGCGCGCACCGATGCCACCAAAATCGCCACGTCCGGCGTGAGTCCGGTGAACCTGTGCACGATGTCGAAGAACTTCTCCGCGCCCAGGTCGGCGGCGAATCCGCCCTCGGTGACAACGTAGTCGGCCAGTTTCAGCGCCATTCGAGTGGCTATGATCGAGTTGTTGCCGTGGGCTATGTTGGCGAACGGCCCACCGTGCACGAATGCGGGCTGGCCTTCGACAGTCTGGACCAAGTTGGGCTTGATAGCGTCCTTGAGCAGGACGGCCATGGCCCCTACGGCTTTGAGGTCTGCAGCCGTGACAGGCTTGCCTTCGCGATCGTAGGCGACAATGAGGCGTCCCAGTCGCGCCTTAAGATCATTCATGTCCGATGCTAGGCACAAGACGGCCATGATCTCCGAGGCTACCGAGATGTCGAACCCCGACTCTCTGGGAGTGCCGTTGGAAGGGCCGCCCAGACCACATACTATGTTGCGAAGCTGGCGCTCGTTCATGTCCATGACCCGACGCCACACAACCCGGTGGATGTTGATGTTCAGGGAATTGCCTTGATGGATATGGTTGTCGACCATTGCTGCAAGCAGGTTATGGGCCGTGCTCACGGCGTGGATATCGCCTGTGAAGTGAAGGTTGATGTCGTCCATCGGCAGCACTTGCGAATACCCTCCGCCGGCCGCCCCGCCCTTCACGCCGAACGTGGGGCCAAGCGATGGCTCCCTTACGCATACCATGACCTTCTTGCCCAGCTTGCCCAGGGCCTGCGTGACTCCAACGGCCGTGCATGTCTTGCCCTCGCCGGCCGGGGTAGCAGTGATTGCAGTAGTGTAAATCAGCTTACCGTTGGGCTTGTTGCTCAATTTGTCGAAGGTCCCAAGTGATACCTTCGCCTTGTACTTACCGTAGTACTCCAAATCGTCTTCGACAAGCCCCACTTCCCGTGCTACGTCTAGGATTGGCCGCAGTTTCGTCGACTGGGCGATCTCGATGTCGCTCAACACTTGAATGCTACACCT
>CAYYHF010000455.1:0-1843 GCA_964471415.1 uncultured Clostridia bacterium
TGCTCCCCCGCTATCGCCTCCGAGCACGCGCTCTTTACGGCGCCGCAGAACCCCATCTGCGCGCCCCTGAGCATGACTTCCGACGCCCGCTTGTAGTCCTCGCGGTCCATGTAGATATTCCCAAGGCCGGTTAGAGCAGGGCCGAAGTCCTGAGCTGTCACGAGCGCTTCATTGTAGAAGGACTCAGCCGCGCGGGAGTCGCCCAGCTCATACACGGAATTCGCCAGGTTAGTGAGTATCATCGGAGACTGGGGGTCAAGCTCCCTCGCAGCCAGCAGCATGGTAACTGAATCGCGCAGCTTACCTATGAGACGAAGCATCGCCCCGAAGTTGTTCACCGCCAGCGGAAGCTCGGGCATGGCGATGACGGCTCGCGCGGCCAGTACCACCGGGATCTCGCGCGACGCCCCCGGCGCCGCAATCGCTGCCGCCGCCGTCGTCACTTCCGCAACATCTTCCCGAGTGGAAGTCAAGTCCTCCCGGAGCCATATTCGCTGGGTCATGCGCTCAACCATCCACTGTTCCTCGACACTGAGCAGTTCCCAGAACTGGTCATGATACCTCCACGCCAGCTCAAGAATTCCGTCGGCAGTGGGTATGCAGTCCAGATCCAACGGGCCGACGCCCGGGCCCTCGGCGTCTACTATGTCCCCCGGGTCATCGAAGTCGCCGAAGTCATCGAAGTCGTCAAGACCGTCCGGATCGCCGAACGTTCCCCCGCCGCTGACATCGGCAACCTTGTTCACGGTTTTGCCGGCCGCAATCACCACGCTTAGCATCGTAGGCAGTCCCGATGGCATCTGCCCCATCTGGCCCGTCATCGCCCCTGGATCCTTCATGGCGTTTGGCTGCGTCACGACGATCATGTATTGTCCAGCGGGCAGATCAACCGCTAGGGCCCCCGACTGCGAAGGCGCCAGCATCACCGGCATCGCCCCCGACATGCTCATCGCTACTGCTATGTAGTCGGAAGTCACGTCCATCCCATCGCGAAGAACGGTCAACTCCAAGCGGCCTGTTCCGGGTGCATTCGCCGCCGCCCCGCCCGCCGTTTCCGCTGTGGCCGGGCTACCAACCACAAGGCAGCACAACCCGAATAGCACAAGCGCGAGGGCCATCCTGCCCCTGCCCAGCTTCCCCATGCAGATATCCTCCGTTTCAGCAACGTCTATCGTAATCCGGCGTGATTTTGAGTATTCTGCAGGCCAGCCTGAATTCCTTCGGCCATGCGCGATGTACTCGGGGCAGTAGGGCCGATACGGCTACTGCCGCCGCAGCACGTGAGAGAACGCTGTGAACTCGGGCGGGCATTTGGGGCCAGTCAAGACTTCTGCAGCTGAGATACCAGACTAACCAGACCTGTCCATTCTGTAGTACCCTACGGCTTCCGAGCAGGACAGGGCCCTGTCGAGCACCTGGTTGCTCGGCTCTCTCGGCGACACGGTATGCAGCGGTAACACTCCGCCCAAGAGACCCTACACGGTCCGCGAGTCGCGAAATGGGGCTGAGCAGAGCTTTACGTGACCGTATGGAATACCGCACGGTGTTTTCGCCAGCCTGATGGAAAACCCACAGGTGATGGGGCAAGTTGGAAATACACGTGGGAGTTGCCGGTGCGGCCCACTCCTGTCAGACGAACTGCGGAAGTCCTGGCCAGTGCTATCCGAGGACCATGGATTCAGGCCGGCAGACCAACCTCCAATACCGTAGCTGTGCGGGCTCCATCGGGCTATCTTTCGGAAGTTCTGGTTTGACATGTGGTCGGCTATTGCCGCACTATGGTTACAGAGGGAGGTGAAGAGTGTCGCAACCAGGCGTGCATGGCCTTACCTGCGCAAGAAGT
>CAYYHF010000456.1:0-1841 GCA_964471415.1 uncultured Clostridia bacterium
GCCGAAGGCGCGGTCACGACCGAGTACGGACGCAGCGCCCAACGCCTGATGAACGCGGTGAAGGTGGGCGGGGCGGCGGCGGCGAACTACGAGTACGATGCGCTGGGTCGAAGGGTGAAGGCGGTCGAGGGCGGAACGACCATCGTGACTTTGTACTCTGGAAATGACATAGTGCATGAAATCCTGGAACCTCCTCCCCCTCCCGAAAATTGGATAATCATAGATGATCCCATCGGCCCGATCACCCCGGACTCCGCGCCTGTTCCGCAGGGGTTCGGCATTACCGTTACCTCGTATCTTGCGCTGAACGGGAAGTACATAGCCAAGATAGTGCGGGAGAACTCAAATCCCGCGGAGATCTACTTCTGCCACACCGACATGGTAGGCTCGATCAGAGCGATCACTGATTCCATGGGCCAGGTCGTTGCAAGATTCGAGTACGAACCCTTCGGCCTGCTTACCATATCGTCCGGCCCGACGGCCGCCGGAGCGCACAGGTTCACCGGAAAGCCGGAGGACGGCGCTACGGAGCTCTACTACTTCGGCGCAAGGTACTACGACCCCGAGGTCGGGAGGTTTGCGAGCAGGGATCCGATATGCTATAGGTCGAACTGGTACTCGTACTGCAGCTTGAACCCTCTTGCATACTTTGACCCGAACGGATTGCGTGAAGAACCTCGGGCGGGCTCAGGGGTCATACAGTCGGAAGCAGAGCTACTTATGGTAGAGACCCAGGAGAAGTTCCAGGGGTTTATCTGGGACTCCCGGAACCCCGCGCCGTTTACCACACAGTTCTTTGCCTGGCTGAAGTACCATCCTGAGGAACGCCAAAGAGTATGGGGCACATCCGGTATGGCCCAAGGGGCCGGCAGTCTTTCCTGGCATACTGTTGGCTGGGGCATTTGGGGTGTTTCTCAGGGGGCAGCTGAGTGGCTCGTCGCGTACAGGCTTCTGGCAACATCCAGCGGCCGCATAGGGCCTGTACTGGCTGGGTTCTCCATGCTTGAGTATGGAATGTGGTCTCTTGCGGTGGGCTTCAGCGATGTAACGGCAGGGCTGGTGGGGGAACCTAGCCTCAACACCCAACTGAGGACTGCGGTGGGGGGAGAACTCGGTCTCACTCTCGAACGTGTGCCTGAGTCGAATAGCAAGTGGATACTGCTGACTGCCATCAGGATCAGCAACTGGCTCCGTAAGGAGGACACAAGAAGACAATGAACACGATGCGTAGGCCATCAGGGCCGATCAGAAATGTCGCTGCTAAATTACTTGATGCCGTGATCGCAACGATCATCTTGGCTACAGCCGTGGCCGGATTCAAGGGGGTCAGGTATCTGCTTTCTACAGACGTGAGGCTGTGGTCCAGGCCAATTCCCATCGTCAACATGATGATCCAGTTCAGCGCCTACATGCATAACAAGAGGTTCACCTTCGGGGATGCGATGGTAGGGGTTCAGATTACTCTGGATGATCAGAGGTCAACTTGGCGTGCAGCAGCTCTCTATCGTTCAGTAGTAGCAGGGCTGATGTTCAACCCGTGTTCACCGGTTAACCTAGGTTCTGTTGCGCTCTGGGCCCTTGCGGCATGCTCGCTTGTGGCCCGGAAGAGCGTGCCGGGGAAGGAGCTGCCGTGGGATTTCTTGGCCGGTACCAAGGCGGTCATGGCAAGATCCGGGAACCCGCCAGAAGCAGCCGACTAGGCGTACCCAGAGGGCTTCGACGGCAGATGTGGAATGCTCCGCAGGGGCCCTCACCATTCGTCAAGTGCAATGGGTGAGTTGATCTAGAGCGCCTCGCGGACCGGGCCGGGGCCAAGCAATTGGAGCGTGTCGTGCTACAAG
>CAYYHF010000457.1:0-1837 GCA_964471415.1 uncultured Clostridia bacterium
CTGCGGGGCGAGAATAGTCGGACTGGGCATCGCCTACAACACCAACAACATCAAGGGTAACGACATTCCCAAGGATTGGAACGACCTGCTGAACCCCAAGTTCAAGGGGTTGCTGGGGATGACCGACCCGGCTTTTTCGGGAACGACGCTTTACACCGTTGCAGCCTTCGTGCAGAATGCCAAATACGGCTACGACTTCCTGAAGGCGCTGAAGGCTAACGACATCAGGCTGGTGCAAGGTTCCAGCGATTCTGTGACTAAAGTCGGCTCGGGCGAATGGGACATGAGCATCGCGGTCGACTACATCGCCAAAGACCAGATGAAGCAGGGCTCTCCAGTGGGCTTTGTGTATCCCGCCGGCGGCGCGTCGGTAGTCCCGAGCCCCATAGCTATAGTCAAGGGCACGAAGAACCTTGATGCCGCGAAGATCCTTTATGACTACATTCTCTCGCTGGAAGGGCAGAAGGTCCTGGTAGAGGCCAACACCATTCCAATCCGGACAGAGATCAAGCTGAGCGATGTCGACCTCAACAAGCTTCTTGGCACCGCTCTGCCGGTTGACGACTACAGGCTGGTTGCAGAGAAAGACAATATGCTGGACAAGTTCGTCGAGATCATGCGGAAGAAGTAGTATCGGCGTCCATCACCGGCGAGGGAGGTTTCCCATGGCTGAAGTCAGGTTGGACCGGATAACAGTGCAATACGGCGAAAAGACTGCGATCGGGGACTTCTCGCTTCATGTGCGGGATGGAGAATGCCTTACGCTGCTGGGCCCGTCTCCATGCGGCAAGACCACCGTGCTCAGGGCCATCGCCGGCCTTGCGAAACTGGCGGGCGGTGAAGTGACCATCGGCAGCAGGGTCGTTGCCAGCAAAGACAGGAGGATCTTCATCCCGCCCGAGAAGCGGAACGTGGGTGTGGTGTTTCAGGACTATGCTGTGTGGCCGCACATGACGGTCGAGGCGAATGTGCTGTACCCTCTGAAGAAGCGGAAAGTGCCCAGACGGGAAGCCAAGGAGCAGGTGGACGATGTCCTTGGACAGGTGAGAATGGCGGACTACGCCGCACGTATGCCGTATCAGCTCTCCGGCGGTCAACAGCAACGAGTGGCGCTCGCCAGAGCGCTGGTGGCATCGCAGGACGTGGTGCTTTTGGACGAACCTCTGACTAACCTCGACGCCAATCTCCGCGAGGAGATGAGGTTCGAGATCAAACGGCTGCAGAATGAGACAGGCATTACCGTCATCTACGTCACGCATGATCAGGACATCGCTCTCGTCATATCCGACCGGATCGCTGTCATGGACAAGACCGGATCGATAAGGCAGTTGGGGGCGCCCGAGGAGCTGTGTAAGAACCCGGTGGATAGTTTCGTGTACCGGTTCCTCGGCCTGTCCAACTTCATCCCAGTGGAGATCGTCGATGGCGAAATGCGCGTGCGAAGCGGCGCGAAAAGCATCCCATTTCCATATCCTGTGCCTTCGGGCATGGGCAACGGGCCTTTCTACGCTGCCTGCCGCCCTATGGACATCACGCTTTCCAGGGAGGTGACTGATGGGGGAGCGGAGGCGAGACCGGGCAACGGCACCGGCGCCGGCGGGGCGATCAAGGGCCTGGTCACGCGTGTGATCTACCTGGGCAACATCTACGAGTATCGTGTGCAGGTGGGCGACAGTGAGATCCGGGTGCAGCAAGACTCCTTCGAGGCCTTCAAGCACGGGATATTCCGCGAGGGGGAAGTCTGCGCGCTCCGCATCGAGGATATCCGATACTACGACGACATGGAGGAGGTGTCATAGTGAGAGCTGGTCAGTCTCTTAGGGGCAGCGAGCTCAGG
>CAYYHF010000458.1:0-1836 GCA_964471415.1 uncultured Clostridia bacterium
CCATTTCCCGGATACGTCCTTTGTGAAGCACGATGATCTTGTCGGCATGCTGGATCGTGGACAACCGGTGAGCCACCACGATTGTCGTGCGTCCGGCGATCAGCCTGGGCAGCGCATCTTGTATCAAGAGCTCAGTTTCGGTGTCGATGTTGGCGGTGGCTTCGTCAAGAACGAGTATAGCCGGATCGAAGGCCAGAGCGCGCGCGAACGCGAGCAGCTGGCGCTGGCCGGCCGAAAGCGTAGAACCGCGCTCGGTTACGGGTTCGTCGTAGCCGTGCGGCAGTTGCGAGATGAAATGGTCGGCGTTTACGTAATGGGCTACCTTCCGGATCGTCTCATCCGATATGTCGAGGTTATTCAGACGGATGTTGCCCTTTATGTCGCCGGTAAAGAGGAAGACATCCTGCAGGACCGTGGCGATGTTCTTTCTGAGATCGCTCACTCGGTACCGCCGAATGTCGATCCCGTCGACGAGTATCTCGCCCTTCTGAATGTCGTAGAACCTGTTCATGAGGCTGATAACTGACGTCTTGCCCGCCCCGGTAGCTCCTACAAAGGCCACCATCTCGCCTGGCTTTATCGTGAAGCTGACATCGCGGAGCACCCAATCCTCGTTGTTGTAGGCGAACCATACGTTTTTGAACTCGATATCGCCGCGTACTCGGCCGATGTCGACCGGACCCGCAGGATCGCGAACAGTGACAGGCGTGTCAAGCAGCTGAAACATGCGCTCAGATGAAGCCATGGCAGCCTGAAGGATGTTGTACTTCTCGGTCAAGTCGTTAATGGGGCCGAAGAACATCCCGATGTAGTTTATGAACGCGTATACTAGGCCGAATGGCATTTGGCCTGTGATTACGCGCCCGCCTCCGTACCACACGAGGAGTGACAGCGCCAAAGTACCTATGAGCTCCACTATCGGCCTGAATATGGCGTAAACCATCATCTCGCCGATGCCCGCCTTGTAGTATTCTCGGTTCACCTCAGTGAATTCGTCGAGCTTCCTCTGCTCTCGGTTGTAGATCTGCACCACGCGCATGCCCGAGATGCTCTCCGCCATGAACGCGTTGATCCTTGCAAGCGCGGCTCTGACCCGCCTGTAGGCGGACCTTGCCCTGACTCTGAAGACGACAGTCACCACTCCGATCAGCGGCAATGTGGCCATGGATACCAGAGCCAGCTGCGTATTGAGGCGGAACATGACTACGACGATACCTATCAGCATGAACACGTCCTTGAACAGATTCACTAGGACGCTGGTGTACATCTCATTCAGCGTTTCAGTGTCGTTGGTGACGCGCGTTACAAGGCGCCCCACGGGGCTGCGGTCGAAGAAAGCTAGGTCCATGCTGCTCAGGCGAGTGAACACCTCTTGCCGTATGCTGTAGACTATGCGCTGGCCAACGTAGTGTAGCGTGACTGTCTGGCCATAGTTGAGCGCGAAGGCGCCTGCCCCCACGACTAGTAGCAACAGAGCAAGCCTTCCGATGGCTTCGATATCGCGACCGCGGAACTCGCGGATGGCATCGCCGCTCTCCACGACCTGAGCAGGGTATTCTAGCGCGTCCACGTGGACAGCCGGTCCGTCCGGGGTTTCGACGAGTTTGGCAGGGCCGCGCTCGGCAGGCAGGACCGCGGGGATTATCACGTACTTGCCCGATACGGTTAGCATCTGGTACCGCGCTTCATCACGCATTTCGACAGGGAGATGCTCGGACCTCACAAACACGGCTCCAGCGTAGTGCATTCTGTGGTCATCCCGCACCCGGGCGGGCACCTGGTCCGGCTCAAAGCGGGCCATGGGGTGCTCGTAACCGGTCACGTGTTCATCGATGG
>CAYYHF010000459.1:0-1821 GCA_964471415.1 uncultured Clostridia bacterium
AGGATCCAGCACCTTGATCACAGAGTACGGCTGCAAATTGCCGCCTGTGGCCGCGCAAGTGGCCGCCGTCAACACAGCGTCCAACACTTCATCAGGAATAGGCTCATCCTTGAAGCTCCTACAGCTGGCCCTCTCACACAGTAACCTCATTGTCTCATTCGGATAAGCATGATCCACTACACAACACCTCCAGCATCAGGCAGGATCGGGCGACATCAAGCGCAATCGTGCATCGACAGGACAAGCAGGGTCCACCCGGTCGGCAATATCCGCAGGACACATCGTCATCGCTGCTACTCCTTGAGCCCTCCCAGTGTAAGCCCGGATATCAGCCACTTGGACGAATACAGGAACAGCAGCATAGCCGGAATGGCGACAAGCACCGACGCGGCAGCGAACATGTTCCACTGCGTAGAGAACTGGTCCATGAGCTTCTGGAAGCCGAGCGGCCACGTAAACATCGTAGCCTTCTGCAGCATCACCCTGGCCATCATGAACTCGCTCCAGGCAGTCATGAAACTGAACAAGCCTGCGATCGCCAGCGCAGGGGTTGACAGCGGCACGATGACCCGGTAGAAAGCCATGATCGGGCCGGCGCCGTCCACCATCGCCGCCTCCTCGAGTTCCCGAGGTATGGTATCGTAGTAGCCCTTCAGAAGCCAGATCGAGAAGGGCACGGAACCGGCTGAGTAGCTCAGGATCATGCCCGTATACGTGTTGAACAGGCGCAACCTCACGACCATCACGTATATCGGTAGGAGAAGCATCCCAGGCGGCAACATCTGTGTCGTAAGCAGGAACACCAGGCCCTGTCGCCGGCCAGGGAATGACCACCTCGAAAAGGCGTAGGCTGCGGCTGCGGCAAGCAGCACTCCCACGATCACCGTCGCTACCGACACCATTACACTGTTCCACAGCCAGATGGTGAAGTCCTTTTCCATGATCAAGGCTCTGTAGTTGCCAAGACTGGCGCCCTCAGGTATCAGCGACAGATCCGTAGAGAGCAGGGCTGAACCTGGTCGGAGGGATATGCTGACCACACGTAGGAATGGGTATATGGCTACGGCGCAGGCGCATATCAGGACGATGTGGATCAACAGCCGTTTCGCCGGGCTATCGCCGCGCGAGTTATGGAAGAACCGCTTCATCGCTCCTCCACCCCCTTGAATCCCCCGGATACTCGCAAGTAGATGCCGGCGAATATCAGGAGGAAGACGAAGATGACCAGCGAGTACGCGGCCCCGAAACCATAACGGTAGAACTCGAAGACCGCCTTGTACAGCGAGGTGACCAGGATGTCGGTCCCTTCCATCGGGCCGCCCCTGGTTATCAGATATATCACGTTGAAGTTGTTGAACGTCCATACTATGCCCAGTATCACCGCAGGCGTCAGTACCGGCTGGAGAAGCGGCATCGTAATAGATCTGAACTGGTGCCATCCGGAAGCGCCGTCTATTTGAGCAGCATCATAGTACTCCGGCGAAATGCTCTGGAGCCCGCCAAGTATCGTAACCATCATGAACGGGATCCCCAGCCATATGTTGACCAGTATGACCGCGACAAATGCCCACTTGGGATCGGAAAGCCATTGTATGGGCTGAAAACCGAACCGCTGCAGCACTAGGTTGACAAACCCGTACTGATAGTGGAACTCGCCCTTCCAGGCGAGGGCGGCGATAACCTGCGGGATAGCCCACGGGATCACAAGCAGGGTCCGGTATATAGCCTTGCCCCGCATCGGGCGGTTCAGCAAGATAGCCAGGAAAAGCCCGCCCAACACGTGAAAGAAGACGTTCACCACCGTCCACACCACGGTCCTCC
>CAYYHF010000460.1:0-1818 GCA_964471415.1 uncultured Clostridia bacterium
CGAAGGCCTGCCCTGAGATGGTTATGCCTTTGACCAGCTCTCCGAGCTTGCCGTGCTTGATGACGTAGCCTTCGGCGACTCCGAACATGAACTCGGCCGTGGAGTCGGCTTGCCCGCCGCCGGTGCCTATCTCGCGGAGCAGCAGACCATCGTCGATGCCCGCGATCATCTGATCCAGATCGTCTTTCCCGGGCAGTATGCAGGTATTTGTCATGCGGATCAGAGGTTCATCGCTGTAGGTGAAGGCACGAGCATTGCCGAGCGGTTCGGCGTTGAAGGTTTGGGCCGACTCGCGGCTGTGCAGGTAGTCGCGGAGAATGCCGCGGTCTATGATGACGGTGCGCTGGCCCAGAACTCCTTCGTCGTCCGCGAGGACCATGCCGGCGGCCCCTGCCATAGTGCCATCGTCTACCATTGTGATCATATCGGACGCGACCTTCTGGCCGATTCTTCCCTGCACTACCGACCCTGCCTGGACGAAGTCGGCCTCCACTGTATGGCCTATGGCCTCGTGCGCGAGCACTCCAACGAGCATTGGGTCGAGGATCACGGTGTACTGGCCGCCTCGAACATAGCCTGCGTCGAGCTTGCGCACGGCTAGGTCCGCGGCATCGTCGGCCGCTCGGTCCAGACTGGCCTTGTCCAACAGGTCTTTCCATGAGCCTGTGACGCCCCAGCTCTTGATGGCCATCTCGAGCTGGTCGCCCCGGCCCGCAGTGGCTGTCACGAGGAAACTGGGCTTGTTGTCAAGGATGTGGGCGGCCGCACCATCGCTGGTGACTATGTACTTCTCGTCCTCATACTGCAGGTATCTGACTGTGCTTGCTACAATCAATGACGAGCGCTCGCGAACACGCTTCTCGGCGGCCATGACCACCTGGATCTTCTCTGCAATGCTGGGCTCGCCCGCTGAGTCATAGTAGACGAACTCGCCCTGGGCGAGCTTCGCCTGGGCGAGGACAACCTTCTCGCGGCGCAGCTCGGCGCCTATGCGCGCTGCCTCAGCCGCCTCGGAGATGGCTTTTCGCAGGCCACTCGGGGTCACATCGGTGGTGGAGACGAATCCCCAGCACCCGTCCACAAGGCACCTGACGCCGGCGCCTGCGAGGGTGCGTTGCTCCACCCGGGCCAGTCTGCCGTTTTTCGCCTCAATGGAGGTCTGTTCACGCTTGTGATACCGTATCTCGGCGAATCCGGCGGCTCCCGAGACTGCCGCTTTCAGTAGATCGAGCATTCCATCACCTTCCCTGTCGGACTTTGCCATACCGTTCATGATCCGATATTCGCGTTTAGTGTGCGTTCACCTTCCAGATGCGTCTTCTGGCAGGTCCTGGGGCATGCTGCATCCTTGTTCAGATCTGAACAGGTTTTCCGCGCGACCAGTTCAGATCCTGTCCGGTTTGGCGGGGGCCATTTGTCAGAATTCGCGCCGGTAGCAGCGCCTCCCTTTTCTGGAGCCAGACCCTTCGCAAATCCGCATGTAGAGGCGGTTGACATAATATGGTTGCCTCTGGGCGTCTCCCGCGTCTCCCCGTAAAGACCTCCGGACGGGGGTTAGGGACCATGAAAAACCCCAATTTTGCTGGGTCGAGTCCCCGGCCCGTCAGAACCGAGCACATTCTGAGCAGGGCCGGCGGAAAACCGGGCACAATTCTTATGGGCTCGCCAACTCCCTGCTAGACGCGGTTTTGCCTGATAGCCTGCGCGAGGTGTTCGCCCAACGAGCAAGACTCATATCCTTTCCAGTGATGTGGGCAATGGGATCGGGCAGTAGGTATTTGCTGCAGAGTGGAGAATGAACGTAGGCGGGAGGGGGAG
>CAYYHF010000461.1:0-1806 GCA_964471415.1 uncultured Clostridia bacterium
CCATTCGGAGATTCCAGAGAGGCTGGCTCTGAAGATTTGCCGTGGTCTCTCTGTTCCCGAGGTAGGGCGCGATGCATAGGATCGTTGTTCAGCAAGCATGTCCAGGGCACGGGATTGAATGCGGTGGCTCAGCTCGGGCCTCAGAGCGCCGCCGCTGACACAGGCCGCCTCAGCTGGCATCATACCTGCGATGATTCGCGTAATGGGAGTCTGCTTGCATGCGTGCGTGGGATAGGGCTGTGTCCATGATCGTGCTGGGCAGTATCGTACCTATTGCCCTGATGCTCCTCGGCTGGTGGGGGACGCTCTGGCTCCTTGGCGATACCCCGTGGATTCCATGGATGGCAGGGGCCGGTTTCCTTGCCGGGCTCACACTGGACGCGACGATCCTGCGCAGCCGATTGGGTTCGCTATACACCGTTTCGTGGCCGGCCCTCGTGTGTGTGGCGGTCTTCTACTCGGTCTTAATCTACGGCTTCTTCATGGCCTTTCCGGTTCTGAACCTGATTGTCGGGGTACTCGACGGTTTTGTCGCAGGTCGTCGCCATGCCGGAGATCGCATACGCACTTTGAGTGCCGAGCGCGACGCCGGCATTGCAGCGGTTGTTTCTGCAGGCATTCTGTTCGTGCTATGTTGTGTGACTGCGTGGTTAGCGCTGACAGAGCCTACGATTACTCGTCAGGTGCAGCACATGCTCGGCTTGCCATTCGAGCCCGCCATAGGTCTGCTGCGAGTGGTCACGCTCATCGGAGGTCTGGGCTTAGTGGCTGTAGAGTACTTCGCCACATTGGCCACTGCGGACTGGGCACGAAGTGCTGGTCCGACCGGGACCGCCGAGGATCGCCGCTGACATATGGCAACGTCGATGACGCCTATTGTGCTGAGCTTCGGATCCCTTGACCAGCTGCTCGCCGGGAGACCCCTTTGGCACCAGATCCTTAAGTATGTCCACGGAGAACTCATCTCCGGTGCGGTGCAACGGGCGAATGACGATTGCCCCATCCTCCAGATGGCATTCGACCCCGTCTGATAGACTTAGGGCCTCATAGAACCACAAGGCATTCCCTTCGTGAACAAGATGTGCGTCCCTTCCAGCGATGTGGGTAACGCATAGCTACTTTGCTACAGGCCGATTAACCCCCTGATAAGCAAGGTCATACGGGACGGGCCTTGAGCCGGCGTTGCAGGGCATGGTTAGGTGTGCGGCCATGAGTCTTTGGTCCTGAACATGGGCATAGGAAGAACTGCATTCTTGGCGAATCGTTCTGGCGATAGGCGAGGCGCATTGCACTATGAAATGCCGCAGGATCTCCAGTCCATCCCATGGCCTGCGGGTTTTCCCCCAGGCCGGATGAAGCCTTGCCCAACCCGGCCTTAGCGACTCGGGCCCTGTCCCGCTCGGAGGCCACACGGCACTACAAGATGGATCGAGCCAGGTAGTCTGGTATCTCAACTGCGGAAGTCCTGGGATGAGAGGAGAGTGCTTCGGATGAAGGTTACAGTCTTCAATGGCAGTCCGCGGGGGCGAAACAGCAACACTCATAGGATCGTCAAACCGCTGCTAGAAGGGGCAAGAGAGGCAGGGGCCGACACAGAGGAGGTATTCCTTGTAGAGCGCGATATCAAGCACTGCCGGGGTTGCTAAAGAACTTCATGGACAGACTTCTGCCTCTGGCCACACCCCACATCCGCAGGAATGCGGACGGCGCCTTCTATCATGACGGCAGGATCAAGCGATTTCCGCGCGTGTTCTGCGTGGCGAATTGTGGCTTCCCCGGGGAACACAACTTCGACCTGCTGAAGGC
>CAYYHF010000462.1:0-422 GCA_964471415.1 uncultured Clostridia bacterium
ATGAAGGCGGCCGCTTCTCGCCAGCCGTAAGAAGAGTGGTTGTCCAAGAAGCAACCCCGTTCGAGTAGGACTTTCCAGTAATCCATGGCGTTCTTGAGGCGCGGATCGGTATACGCAATCGTGCCGTCGCAGAGATCCTGGTAGAAGTCTAGACCGTTTACCCGGAGATTGAACACTCCGAACCAGCCTGCTGCCGGCCATATGTTTTTCGTTCCGATGGCAATCGGGGTCAAGCCCGCTTTCTTCAGTTTGTCGCAGGCGTCGAGGAACTCGGGCCAAGTCTGTGGGACAGGGATCTTGTGTTTCTCGAAGATCGACTGTCTGTAGTACACGGCCCACCAGTCGAAGTCGCGCAGAACCAGGTAGGACTTGCCGTTGACGTCCCAGACACGGCAGCCGCGCCCGTGCGACATCGCGATCGG
>CAYYHF010000462.1:432-1803 GCA_964471415.1 uncultured Clostridia bacterium
GCCGGTGCTACTTGGTTGTCGAATCCGCTGGGCGTGTAGACTGCATCCACCGGAGCCAGAAGGTCCTTTCGAGCGAAGTACCTCATGCGTTCGCCGCCCATCCACGTCACTACGTCGGGGGCGTCGGCAGAGTTCAGCCAGGTTCTCAGCAGGATCTTGAAGTCCTCGTGGGCAACCACATTCACTGTGACATCGTATTCTGGGTGTTGCTTTGAGAACATGGCCACTAGCTGCTCAAATGGCTTGCTCGATGCCGGGTCGCTGTAGTAGGAGTTGACATCCAGCGGTTGCCTGGCCGGGGCAGCGAGGATCGGGGCAACTGCAAGCATGAGACAGACTGTCAACGTGAGCAGAAGCGCGTAACGATTCGATCTCATGGGGCTATCCTCCTATTCACTGAGATAGTGAGAAACGCCGGGTCGGGATACTTCGATGCCATGACAAAAGATCGGGCTATCACCTCCTGCGAGTGTCAGTCCTGATTCGTGTAATCGGCGATTAGGAGGTAGAAGCACGCCGCGGACCAGCTGAAGTTGGCCGCGTTAAGTCCAGCGCCTGTTTCGGGGTTGTAGTTTTCCCTGATCGGACCGTTGCCTGCGAGACCTTCGGCAGCGTGTAGCAGTCTCCGGGCCATGTGCCGAGCGTCGTCGACGAATCCATATCTCGCGAGGCCTTCCACGGCGAAATACGCCTGGTCAAGCCATACGGGGCCTCTCCAGTACTTCTCCGGGGAGTACCTGGGGTTATCAGCCGATACTGTGGGAAACGGCATGACAGTGTTGAACATGCGTGGATCCATGAGTGCATCACGTACTCGCAATGCCTGCTCCGGGCGGGCTAGTCCAGCCCAGATGGGGATTGCGCCTTCAATTCCTTTACCCCTGTCGACGAGGGGACGCTTGGTGACGATGTCGATGTCATAGAAGAAACCCGTTCTGTCGTCCCACATATGCTCGCATACGAAATCAGCTACGTGTCGGGCTTCTTCTTCAAGTGCACCAGCGTCTGCCTCGCGGCCGAGCTCTCTTGCGATCTTTGCAAGGTACGTCTTGTCTGCATACAGATAGGCATTGAGATCGACGGATTCTTGCGACAAGGAATACCCCACAAGCGTGCCCTGCGCATTTCGGTTTTCGAGCGCATCGATGCCATAGTCGCCGTCAAACCGCGGCGCATTGTCCATCCCGCTTTCCCAAGCTGCCGCCTCTATCACGGCGCCCGGGCCGACATGGGCAGGATGGACTGTCGCCCCGTACTCCGCTGTGCCGTTGCCGTCATGGTCACGATTGGAGTACCACCAGCGGTGGTATCTGAGCAGGCGCGGGAACATCTCTGCAAGGAAATCGACGTTCAGGCTGCCTTTGTACACTT
>CAYYHF010000463.1:0-1793 GCA_964471415.1 uncultured Clostridia bacterium
TGCGACCCACCGGTTAACAGCCGGTTGCTCTACCGCTGAGCTATCGAGGAGCGCCTGATACAAAGAGGATATCAGGGCTTGGGAGCGCTGTCAAGCGGGGTCTGTCAACCGGCCGCGCAGCATCTGTCCGACCACCAGCGCGCCTCCGGCCAGCAACGTGAAGTAGTAAGTAAGCAGGCGCCATACTGTGACTGCCAGGCCAAGCAGGCCGGGCGGAACGATCATCCTGAGCAGATCGGCGAATCCTAGCTCCGCGAAACCGCTGGCGCCGGGGGTGGGTACATAAGACGATGCCATGTGGAACAGCATAGTGCTGCCCATGACCTGTCCGACCGGGGCCTGAACTCCCAACCCCCGAAGTATCACCACCGGCACAAAGCTGACTCCAATCCATACAGCCACGCCGAGGAGCATCACCGCAAGCAGTGTCCTCATCTCACGTCTCCTATAGCGGCGCAGCGAGCCCTGAAATTCGGCGATAACCCGGCTGATCGAGTTGAGCATGCGCGTTGCTCCCCTCCGTTTCAGCAGACGCAGCGCAATCCGACTGCGAAGGAGAGGGGCGATCATGGTCTCGATTCTACTAGGGTCGGCCATCAACAGCACGGAGAAGCAGAATACCCCGATATACAGTGTGAGTCCGGTGAGCATTGCCGCCTTCATCTCGGCCGGCACGCGCCATTCAATGCCCGATAGGGCCATCCATGCCAACGAGATCAACGCTAACGCGAGTCTGGCTGCGGCGTTGCAGAGGGTTTTCATGGCGATGGCCGCAGATGCCTCCCCAACACTCAGCCCCTCATTCGTGAGCAGATAAACCTGTACAGGTTCACTGCCTGCGCCAAACGGCATCAGACTCAAGACGAACTGGCCGGTTATGGAGATCCGCAGCCCGCTCCAGAAGCCGATGTGCACGCCCATAATCTGCGCCAAGAGGAGTATTCGCAGGCTGTCGCAGATCCAGCCGGTCGACACCAGCGCCGGCACAGCGATGATCACGATGGGGTTGACCTCGCGCAAGTCTGACCAAGCAATCCGGCTTCCCGATAGCTTGAAAACGGTGAGAAGAGCCACAGCACTACAGATGAGGGCGATCAAGAGCCCCCGCACGAGCCGCCCATTCACGCCGCGCTCGCTCCTCCCTCTTCGCCGCCGATTGGATCTTCACTGTAATCTTCCCCAAACCAGTATTCGGCCATGTTCGCTGCTATGAAGGGCTATCAGCCGGGCGCACCACTCAGAGGGGGCCCCTCATTTAGGAGGCGCCCCTTAGTCACATCTGCATATGTCCCGTCCGCCAACGTCTCGTCACTTAAGCTCCGACCCGAGCTCGGGAACCGTGCCCGTCACTTGGAAGCTACCTTCCCCCCATTGTGAGCGCCATGACGGCCTTGGCAGTGTGGAGTCTGTTCTCCGCCTCGTCGTAGATGGCCGAGTGCGGCCCATCGATCACGGCGTCCTCAACCTCATAGATGCGATCGGCCGGCAACGCGTGCATATAGAGAGAATCCTTCGCCGTGAGCTCCATCAACTCGGCGGTGCACTTCCAGCTCCTGTTGGCATCGCTGAGCGAGCCGATCACATCGGTGCTCTCGTTGGTCACCCAGTTGCCCCAGTTCTTGGGGAACACCACATCGGCGTCTCGGTAGGCTTCTTCTTGATCATGAGTTATCTTGAATGATCCACCGTGGTCGGCGGCGCTTCTCCTGGCCTTCTCGATCACCCAGTCGGGCAGATCGTACCCTTCTGGATAGGCAAGCGTGACGTCGATTCCGTATCTGGGGAAGAGGAGC
>CAYYHF010000464.1:0-1793 GCA_964471415.1 uncultured Clostridia bacterium
GGAGGAGGCAAAAGTGAGATCGACCGATCGAGCCATTGCCATAGATTTGGTGATAAGCACTGATAGCACCGCGAGAGCGCAGAAGCCGGCCACAAACTGGAGCGCCATGAGCGCTGTTCTCCGCCTTCGCGCTACGACCATCTGCATTGCTGAGACGATAGGCGCCATCACCGAGCCCATATTCTTACGCCTGAACATCATATCGCCCTCCTCAGAAGAAGCGCAGGCGCAGTCTTGTTGGCCAAGCGGCACTGAACTGCCCCCAGGACCACCGTTCCCAGCAGCATGACAAAACCCGTCCCGGTTAGCCCTAGCCAAGTAACCATCGGCACCCTGTTCGCGCGAAACCACAGTGCCCATATCGCCCACGCGGCAACATAACCCGCAACAAGAGACGACAGTGTTATGATGATTAAGTCGGACATCACATAGATGGCTATCGTGCCGGGGGTTGCCCCGAGGGCCCGCCTGAGTGCGAGTCCGCGCAGTCTCTCGCTTACCCACAACGTAGTGAAGATGCCTGTGTTGATAAACGCCACTGCGGCCATGACTGCTGCAACGCCTGCCGTAATCAGCGAACTGGTATGTGCCTGCTTGACCCGCCTCCCATAGACGTCTTCGCCCCTTGATGCCTGAACCGACACGCGTTCGCCCGGCTTCGCCGCAGCCGCCGACAGGCTGGTCGCCAATCCACGAACAGAAGCTCCGCGAGGCAGGTACACCATCACCATTGAGACGTTTGCCTCACACGGAAATGCCCTTGCAGGGATCATGACACGAGGCCTTGGATCATAGCCGGTACGAGAACCTACCGTTGCCATGATAGGGAGTGTGCTGCCGGGTGAAACCCGAACGACATCGCCTACACCAGCGTCACCCCCATAGCGGGACGAGGCCTGGTTAAGGGCGACTCCGCCCTCTTGGCGCACCTTAGCGAGTATCTGAGCAGTGTTGCCCGGGTAGACTGGAGCATATCCATCGTACACAACCAGTTCGGCGTTGAGCTCGCGCCAACCATCGACGCCGCCCAGCACGACTTCGACAGTTTTTCCCCCAATCACTACGAAGAAACCGTCCATCTCACCGCGGTCCACCATGTCCGACAATATCGACAGAGCGAAGTAGCCTCCATTGGCGGGCGGCGGGTATCCCGGCGCCGACCCCATTGCTTCAGGGGCCGGCGCGTCAGGCTGCTCAAATGCGGTTACGCAGTACAGCCTATCAAGATCGCCGGGAAGTAGGCCGACAATGCTCTTGTAGGAAGACTGAGCCATGCTGAAGCCGAAGGTTAAGGCGGCTGTAGCCACGCTGAGTTCAAGCCACAGAAGCGCTACTCCCCAGAAATCTCGCCGAAGCTGGCCTCGAAACCCTGCCCATATGTCGGCTGCTATCCCAGGATTCACTGAGCCAGCACCTCCCGAGGAGCCCCGTCTTGCATTACTTGGCCATCCCGCATGATCAGCACCCGATCGAGTTGCCTGGCTATGCTCACATTGTGAGTCACCACTACCAGGATACGGTCGGGGGATTCCCTGTGGATGTCCAGAAGCAGCTTGACTACCAGCTCACCCGTGCTCGAATCCAGATTCCCGGTGGGCTCATCGCACAGCATCATCTGAGGTTTGCCGACGACCGCCCTGGCTATGGCCACACGCTGCTGCTCTCCTCCCGACAGCTGCCACGCCCTCAGCCGACCCTTGCCGGCAAGGCCCACCCTGTCAAGGGCGAGCCGCGCCGCCTCGCGCCGATGGCTACTTGAACAACCCTGATATATCAAGGGCAGCTCGACGTTC
>CAYYHF010000465.1:0-1790 GCA_964471415.1 uncultured Clostridia bacterium
CTTCCTCTGGGGGAAGCTCGACAATTCCGAACCTTGCACCGCCAGGAAATGCCGCCGTGGCCTCAAAGCTGGCGACTCGGTACAGAGAGTAGCCGAGACGCTGCATGGAATCCACAGCGGCATCCGCAGAGACGGCATCTGAGAAACGCACTATGACCCTGCTGGGATGATATGCCTCCGGCCCGGGTTGCCATCCGCCCATCATCTGCAGGCGCGTTGGATCGCCGGCGCTTACGGAGCCGCAGGCCGCCAAGGCCAAGAGCGCCGTAACTGCGAATACCATGGTGACTGCGCGCAACTTCTTGCGTGAATACGCCATGTAGTTAGTCCTCCTCCTTTACTTTCAGTAATCGTTCCAACGCCGGTCGCCCGGCGGACGATTCAGTGCGTGGCCCTCTGCGCTCACCTTGGGTGAGGCTGAGCATCGCGCGTCCACACTCTGGGCGCGCTTCTTGTTCAGCTTGAGAGGGGTTGCCGGAATTGGGGATTCACGGGCGAGGCGCAACCCTTCGGTTAAGGTAGGCTCTCAGCTCAGGAACTCGTGCCGCCGCTCACGAATCAGAGCAGGCGCGTGTTTGGTAGTTCTCGGCATATGTGTACTGCGACACGAGACTAGTTACTACCGCACGCGAGTGTGTGTCAATAAACGGGTGCATGCCCATATGCCTAGGTGCGTATTACTACAGATTCTACAGAACTCCTTCTATAAGCACGATAAATCGGCAAAAAATCAAACAAGAAAGAAGAATTGTCTGTAGAAATCGAGATAATACGCCACAAATCGGGACTGCGCCTGGGCTAGGGCAGGCCGAGCTTTCGGAGACGCAAGACCACGAGGTTTTCGCTCCGGAGCGTGTGAGAGCCCTGCACGGGCGCATACTGTTCGTGCGACTCCGAAAGGGCACGGTACGATCCCGTCAGCGCGTACTCCAAGCAGATTTTCAGGTAGCTTTCGGAGAAGGACAGTGAGTCCTTGTTGGTGAGACAAGCATCTCCACGATGGCGTGTTTCCAGGGAGAAATCGCGGCGAAACAAGGACGCGATTGACTGCGGCTGTGCTGAAGGCTGAATCTGAAACTCAGTCTGGGCCGTCTACCTGTCGGCTCTATCGCTCCACTCGCGCGCGACTTCCTCGGACGCGAGATTGATCTTCTCAAACAGGGTTGTATGAAGCAGTTCCATTGAGGCAAGACGCGAGCGGGCAGCCGGGCTCTGCCCATCGACTAGACGCAATCCTTCGCGCGCCAGGTCGCGCAGGTCGCGTATGGAGGTGAGAGTACGCTGTATTGTGCCGAACCAAGCATCGTCTGACATTTGGTAGAAGAGCCTTCGGTCGCCGGTCACGCGGACCCTCTGTATGATTCCGGCCGTCTCGAGCAACCTAGCGCTCATACTGGCCGTGGCTCGTCCGAGCCCAAGGCCAACTACGAGGTCGTCCATCGTCTGCGGCCCGTCTGAAAGCAACAGCCACCCCACGATGCGCCCCGCCGACCTGGGAATTCCCATGGACTCAAATGCAACTGCGACCTTCTCAATGAACTCATGCGCGCTGGTTCCCATCGCTCTCTCTCCCTTCTGCGATATCTCCGATTTCCACGCTGCTTCGCGCGGGGCCCCGCCAACATCGGCAGGGACCCCGCATGGACTTGGCCGGCTCGGCGCGTCAGAACGACATGCCAAGCGAGAGCCGGTGCGAATCCGGAAGTACCTTGTGCGTCTGGTAGGCGTAGTCGACACGGAAGCTCTGCATCGCGAATCCCGCGCCGGCGGTTACCGAAACATCGCCCCCG
>CAYYHF010000466.1:0-1785 GCA_964471415.1 uncultured Clostridia bacterium
TAGAGCGATGGTTGTTGACGAAGATTATCCTCTGCGCCCCGTGTAGGGCGAGGTTCGATACCACATCCGCGACTACCATCGACAGGGTATCGGGATCAAGAGAGATCGCACCCGGTATGTCTTCAACCGCATCGCAGTATCCAAATGGAATCGTCGGCGTCACGAGCGCATTGCCAGATCGCTTGGCAGCCTCAAGCGCCACGTATTCCGCCACCATGTAGTCAGTGCCCAGAGGCAGCTGCGGTCCATGAGGCTCCACCGCGCCCATTGGGATCAACACTACGGGCTTTTGGGCCAGCGCTTCTTCAGCTTCTTTCCACGACAGCTTGGCCAGTTCAAAAGTGCGCATTATTGCAGACCTCTTCTCATAACTTACTTGATCTCGGCCTTCTTGGCTGCGATGATCTCGTCGGCCAAGCCTATGGCGATGAAACCGCCGCCCTCGACGATCTTGAGCCACGCGTCTTCCTTGGCTATCCTATCCCGCACCTTCTCAGCGACCGCCTCAGCCTCGCGCCTGGGCACGACTACGACCCCGTCTTCGTCTCCGACTACGATATCGCCCGGCTCAACGACCACCCCTCCGCACGAAATCGAGGTGTTGATCTGGCCCGTGCCTTCCTTGGTGGGCGCCGCGGGAGTTACACCCACTGCGTAGATGGGCAGGTCTGCCTCGCGGGACTGCTCCACATCGCGGATCACTCCGTCAGTGACTACCCCGGCAACGCCCTTCTTGGCAGCCATCATGCTCATGAACCCGCCCCACACGGAAAGTGATGTGTCGCCCTGCGTGGCTATGACGATCACATCTCCTGGTTGGGCAACTTCAATCGCCTTGAGCGAAAGGAGGTTGTCGCCAGGCCTCGCCTGCACAGTGATGGCGGTTCCGCACAGCTTGCGCATGGGCTTGTACACGGGGTTGATACGGTAGTCCATAGTGTGGAGCCGGCCCATGCTGTCGGATATGTTGGCCGCGACAAAACCACGATACTGGTCCACGATTTCTTTTGCCGGTCGTTCAACTGAAGTGTAGATCTTGAAACCTGTCTCCTTAGCCACGAAAACCTTCCTCCCTTAGATGGTAGACTGACTTCTTGTGCTAGAATTCGTACTAGAGTGAATACTCTGCAATCAACCTGATGACAGTCGCTATTCCCTTCCGGTAAGCCTCGCGCGTAGTGTACTCGTTCGGAGAATGGGACCGGTCTTCGGCAGGACCCAGCCTCGCAAAGCCGTATGGGACTCCAAGCTGCTCAAACACGCATCCCGGGCCAGAGCCTTCTACGATCGGCTTCACCACAGGCTCGCCGTAACTGGATCGCATCACATCGAGCATCTTGCGCACCACATCCGCGTCTGGATCGCTCTTGGAGGCAGGCATGGCCGAATCCACGCTCACCTCTACATCGCCGAACCCCTGTCGGCAAAGGTGCGACCTGAGCTTGGCGATGATGTCGCCAGGGTCCTGCTTGGGCACTAGGCGGAAGTCGACCTTGGCCCGAGCAGTGTGAGGAATAACCGTTTTCGAGCCGGGTCCCTGATAGCCTGTGGTTATCCCGCAGATGGTGCACGTGGGCTCGAAATACAGTCTCTTCAGGAGTTCGTCCCCGGGCAAACCCTCGTACCCATCGCGCAGGCGCTGTATCGTCCAGTCCTTCAGAATGTCCTCGGCCGTCAAGCGGGACCCGGCAATGAGCCGGGCATCGCTGGGGCTGGGGCCGACCACATCATCGTAGAACCCGGGAATGGCGATTCGCTGATCCGGCCCATACAACGAGCGTAGCG
>CAYYHF010000467.1:0-1781 GCA_964471415.1 uncultured Clostridia bacterium
CGGTCGTGCCACACTAATCTGACTGACAGGTGTGTAGTCATGCGTTTCCTCCCATCCGCGTGAGCGCCTGATCATACCACATCAGGAGTTTCGGATCCTCCTTCAGGACGTTCTCGGGAATCTTGCCGGCCACCGCTATGATGGTGGAGTAGTCCCGCTCCTGCCAGGCCTTTTTAAACCCCGCACGCACAGCCTCCAGACGGAACACCCTGAGGCGCCTCTGTTTGGACTCGCGGTACTCCTCGAACTCGCGCAGCAACGAGCGCTCGCGGAGTCTCTCCAGGTCGCCGGCTTTGTTCGGATCGGGCACGTACCACCGATCTTTGGCCTTAGCCATGAGGTCGGGGGCGTCCTTGGGAAGATTGCGGAGTTCCTTGAAGTTGGTAGATAGGTAACTATGGATCTGGCTCGGCACCTCTCCCCCACCGTCATAACGGAGGAAGCTTTGTTCGAGCAACTGGGACAGCTCCAATGGTCTCTCATGCTTCTGCCAGCCGCCGATCTCCTTCAGAAACCGCGGATGGAGCTCCTGGAAGGTCTGTGGTTTCTTTGCGAGCTTCTGCTTGAGCCACTGGATCGCCGAGGATTCGTCGGTGACGAACAACTGGAGTTGCGCAACTTCCTGAACAGTCATGCGCTTCTTGTCGTACTCCGCAGCCTGTTCCGGTAGAAAGTACACTCCATCGCGGGACGGGAAGCGTTGTTCCAGCCCAGCGTAGAACTCGCCTGCAGATAGAGGGACGGTTACCCCACGCCGAACGTGGAATGCGACCATACGGTCGAAGAGCAGGTAGTTCTGGCGTTCAGCAATGACCTCAGCCCGGCCTTCGCTTTCGACAAACACCGGGAGTTGCCCGAGATGCGTACGGATGAAGTCCCACACGCCGTCTTCGGTTCCCGCAGTGAGCTTGAAGCGATCCTCAAGGCCGTTGTTTGGCTTGTAAGCGGAGATGACGAGATCCTGGTTGACGGCACCTGCGCGGTTGACGGCGTTAAACGATCGCTGTTTCTTGTCTAGGACTCGGACATCTGCAACTACCAGCCCCGATGACTCCATTGCCTGCTGTATCGCGCTCCATACTGCATTTCTGCTGTTGTGGAACTCTACGGTTATCCATCGCCCAGGTTTCAGAATCCTGTAGTACTCACGAAAGGCTGTTGACATCATGTTCGAGTAGAACAGCAAATCCTTACTGTGTACGTAGTTTATCACGCAGTCATCATCGACAGCAGTTTTTAGCTTCAGCCACGCCTCCACAAACATGTTCAGCTCCGCGTACTGCAGGGACTCTCCGAATGGCGGATCAGTGAAAACGTAGTCAATCTGCCCACTGGGGATGTTACGCAAACCCGATACGCTCTGAGTAGAAAGGCATGCCCGTTCGAACCTAGCCACCCCAAGCGAGCTGAGTCTCTTGATCTTGCGCTTCAAGACGTCGAATACATTTCTTTCGAGATGAATGGATGGCGTGAAGAGAGTCCCTGATACTCCGCCGCCGCCGCCGAAGTACCCCTGCTTCCGCGATATGTAGTTGTTTATGGCGCTCAGACAGAACGCGAACAGCGAGGTATGCCTATACGATGAGAGCCTACACTGCCACAGGTGACCGTAAGCAAACAGAGCTCTCGGGGTGTACATATGGCAGATGTGTGAGATGCCTGAGCCATTGATCAGTTTGTTGGTCTGCCGTCCCGGGAAGAACTCATCCGTGGGAACAGGTGGCCAAGAGAGGCCATGGAACCGAGAGAGCAGAAGATCCTCCTGGCAACTATCAATGCGT
>CAYYHF010000468.1:0-1780 GCA_964471415.1 uncultured Clostridia bacterium
CACCGATTTCAACATACGTGCCCTTGCTAACTGGGGCAACGCCAAGTTCATCGGACTTGGCAACTACGTTCGTCTGTTCGGAGACGAGCTGTTCTGGAAGGCGCTCGGGAACACCCTGTATTTCGTGGGGGTGGGCGTACCTCTTGCGGTAACGCTGTCGCTGGCTTTAGCGGCGCTGCTCAACTCCCCCCTCAATCGGGCTAAGGACCTGTTCAGGATAGGCTACTATCTTCCCAGCATCACTGAGACCGTGGCGATCGCCGTGGTGTGGAGGTGGGTGCTCAACTCCAGATACGGAATCCTTAAGCAGGCGCTGGAGATGGTCGGGCTTCACTGCCCGAACTGGCTCGGCGACCCCGCGTGGGCCATGCCCGCGATCATCATGATGGCGGTATGGAAAGGGCTCGGGCATAACGCCCTGATATTCCTGGCAGGCCTTCAGAGTATACCGTCGACGGTTTACGAAGCGGCTCAGATAGACGGGGCCGATGGGTGGGAGCAGTTCAGGTTCATCACGCTTCCGCTGCTCGCGCCCACAACCTTCTTCGTGGGAACAATGACGCTCATCGGATACTTACAGCTGTTCGCCGAGCCATACACGCTCACCGATGGAGGCCCGCTGGATGCGACTCTCTCAATCGTGCTCTACATGTACAGGCACGGGTTCAAGTTCTTCAACCTTGGGTACGCGTCCGCCATGGCCTATGTGCTGTTCGGGCTGATATTCGTTGCAACGTTGCTGACGATGAAGCGAAAGGGCGAAGAGGTGACTTTCGGATGAAGAGAGCGAAGAGCGCGCCTCTGGCGTTGATCGTCAACCTCTCGCTAGTTGTTGGGCTCGTATGTATGGCAGCCCCATTCGCGTGGATGCTGTCGACATCCTTCAAAGGCACGAAGGACATATTCCGTTACCCTCCGCAGTGGATACCCAGCCAGCCTACGCTGGACAACTACAGCAAGCTCTTTAGAACTGTCAACATTGCGCGCCCATTCGCTAACACGGTGATTACGGCTGTGTCGATAACCACGCTATCACTGTTGATATGCTCTATGGCGGGATACGCCTTTGCCAAATTCGACTTCCCAGGCAAGAACCTGCTGTTCTTGGGAGTCCTGGGAACGTTGATGGTGCCGGGGCAGATAACCATGATCCCAGTCTTCTTGCTCCTCAAGAAACTGGGCCTTCTCAACAGCTACGCAGGGCTGGTGCTGCCTGGCATCGCGAGCGCTTTTGGGATCTTCTTCATGAGGCAGTTCATCGTGACCCTTCCCAACGAGCTTCTGGAAGCTGCTCGGATTGACGGAGCAGGTGAGTTCTTCACGTTCAACCGAATCGTGTTGCCCTTATGCAAACCGGCTCTGGCCACTTTGGGCATCCTCAATTTCACCGGTTCGTGGAACAATTTCCTATGGCCTCTGATAATCTCCACTGATGAGAGCATGTACACTCTGCCGGTTGCCGTGGCGAGCCTTGCAGGCCAGTACGCAACAGAATACGGGCTGCAGATGGCAGGGTCAGTGATCGTGATAATGCCGATTGTTCTGTTCTTCATGCTCGCGCAGCAGTGGTTCATGGAGGGCATCGCCATGACGGGTATGAAGGGCTAATGGTCGCGAATCAAATCGAGTTATCGAGTGATGGGGAGGCTTGTGAAATGAAGAGGTCGATAGGGGCTCTGACTCTGGCTTTCGCGCTGACGCTAATCTTGTCGGCGAGTGCCGTGGCCGGCGGGCAGGTGTACCTGTTCAGCCTGGATACTGCGGAAGAGATAGCCGGGTT
>CAYYHF010000469.1:0-1775 GCA_964471415.1 uncultured Clostridia bacterium
GGCGTGATGACCCTGCCCGCGGATTCATCGAGATCGGGAAGATCTCCGTCACTGTTCCCAAAGGCCATCAGGTTCTGCAGACCTCATCGGACAGGGTATTCCTGGCCGATCCCACATTCAATGGTTCGCCCAATGTTGTTTCGATCGGGTCGGCGAGCGTGTACGCGGGGAACGCCGATAAGAAGACCTACTGGAACATCCAGACTATGTACATACCCGATCCGTTTGGCGGCAAGATCTCATTCAACGGCTACATTAGGGTGTACGCGAGCGATGGCGTCCTAGACGAGAGTCTGTCTATCACGTATCCTCCTGTTGCGGCCCTTGAGGCGACCGACCTCAAGGCATCGCTGGCCGATGCAGCGGATAACCTGGCGAACGACAAGAACGGGGGCTTTGCTCCGATAGGTAAGTATACCGTGGACGTGCCGCCCGGCTTCCAGTGGGTGAGAGTCGCGACCAAGCGAGGCCGGATCGCCATCTCCGATCTTGACTTCACTCCAAACCCGCCCGTTGTTGTGCCTCCCACGACAGGAGCATCGCTCCTCCAGTGCGGCGGCGCGCCGTATCAGGGCAAAGACACGGGCAAGCTTTACTACCGATCCGCTCCCCTGATTCTGCCTCACGCAGAGGGCGGCGTTCTCGAGATGGACTGGCACGCCTGGTTGTACCCAACAGATCGTATGGTGGACGTGCCGCTGGGCATCGTATCGCACCCTATGGGCCCCACGCTTTTCACTTCCACCTACAAGAGCCCGATCCAGGCCGAGCTGGCGGAGATGAGCCACGACAGCGCCAGCTGGGGTTTCACTCCGCTCATCCAGCGCGTCACGGTGAAGGTTCCAAAAGGAACGAGCATACTGCGGCTTACGGGATCCGACAGGTCGGTCTTTGCCAACATCAAATTCACGTCCTCGATGGGCACTATCACCGAGATAGTAAGGGCATCGGGCGACTACATCCAGGGCAGTCTGTCAAAGCTCCCCTATGTCAGGGCGGGAAATGTCTATCTGCCCGACAAGGCGGGTGGGACTGTGTCGCTTAATGTCTTCATTCAGCCCGGTGCATCCGATAAGGAACGCGAAGACTTTCTGGAGGTCGTGCGGCCTGAGAAACTCAATGTGCCCGTAGTGTACGGCAAGGTCAAGCCGTCCGACATGCTTGAGACGCACGTGGAAAGTCCCGACTACGGTTTCGTCTATATCGGAACGATGACCATTCCCGTGCCTGAAGGGCAGGACCGAATCGATTTCCGAACCAAAGGCAACAGGGTGTGGTTGAGTCAACTCGTCTATGCCAAGGCAGGACAGACGATCACTGGGCCCAAACCGCCCACACTGACGAGCGTGCCTCCGATGGGAGCCACTGTCGGTTCTACGGCGGCGCCGACTCCAACGCTGATGGCGCCCGTGGCGCCCACCGGAGTCACCGCCAGCGCCTGGGGCTACGAATCGCAGGCCCCAGCTCAGGGCGCGGTGCTTGACATCGACACGCTCAATGCTGTTATTCAGGAGTTCGCTGAGGCGATAGCAAGGGCCGAGGCAGCCAAATCAGCGCATCCGGCGTTCATTGATCATCTCAAGCACATACTGGCAAACCTCACGGTTTACCGAGACGCGCTAGTCGCGAATAACCCTGATCCCGGGAAATCGGGCGGGTGGGGCGACTACTAGTTCTCGCTCACGGGGCCTGCCAGCGCAAGCCCTCGTCCAGCATGACGAGGTAGTTTCGCACCGGTGCGTAGTTGGGCACTGAGTTCCCTGAGCCCAGTGCCC
>CAYYHF010000470.1:0-1770 GCA_964471415.1 uncultured Clostridia bacterium
CCGGGTGCCCATCGCCGGATTGGTGGAAAACAAGGGTCGAAAAGGCGCGAGAAAATACGCGGGACATGATCTCCGCGGCGATGAAAGCGGGCGTCAGAATCGCATTAGGCTCGGACACTCTCCACGGCGAACTGTGGCGGGAAGCGAAAATGCTGACGCTTCTTGGCGCCGGTAACCTCGACGCCATAGTCGCATGTACGAAAGCCGGCGCAGAGCTGTGCGATTGCGCCGATTCCCGCGGTACCCTGTCGGTAGGCAAAGCTGCGGACATCATCTCAACAAGAGGCAATCCGGCTGAGGACATCGACTCGCTTGGCAATGTCAATCTGGTCATGAAGAGCGGAAAAGTGTATGCCGGCCCGCAGCCTGTGTAGGCGCTCACGGCCTGCAGTATCCTGGGGCCCACGCTAAGTCACGCCTTACTGGGCGTTGTCGAGCGCTGGGCTTCTGTGTTGTTCGGTACATCGATATGGGAGGCTCGTCGCGCCGCCTGCCGCCAAGATGCGAACCAGGGCCGCGTTACGCACAATCCTCGCACGGTCTCTGAATACACTTAGGAACGTAGACGGGCAACACGCCAAAAGGCAGGTGAACATGGTGTGCAGAGGCATACTGGCGGCCGTCCTGATCTTCACCCTTGCCACCGGCTCGCATAGCTGCCGCCGCGGTTTGACACCACGTCACGGGGTTGTCGAGGGCTTTGTCACTGATGCGGCAACAGGGCATCCGCTGCGGGATGTTTGGGTGACGTCAGGATCGGCTGCAGCTTGGACAAACGACTCCGGCAGGTATTGGCTGTCGCTGCCACAGGGGCCGTGTTCGATCACTTTTCGATGTGCGGGCTATGCGACTGGAACCTTGTGCGTTTCCGTAATCGGAGGCGCAACTGTCAGCATCGATGCGGCAATGAGCCCAGTTCGTGCAGGAGCGCTCCGGGCTGGACTGCGCCCTCTTGGCAGCAGGGCCTGGCCGGGCCCAGTCCGGCCCACTTAGTCTGCATATCCCGAGAACACCGCCCACTGCAGCATCAACGAGATCTGGGCCACGCTGATCTCAGCTTTGATCGACATCTCGATGAGGACCTTGTCTTCCCAGGCCACGCGATTCCCGATCGGGAGAGTCGTCCCCGGAGTCGGATGCGCAGACTGCATTACCGCCGCAACGCGCGCGGCCGTCACCTGAAGGCCGAACGTCTTGAGCCGGCTGTCGCTGATATCCTCCACTGATACCTTGTGCCCTTTGATCATCTTGACGTCTTCAATGGGCAACCAATAGCGTTGGCCGCTGGGACCGTAGACCCATACGGCCTTGCCTTTGTGCTCCGCTGAGGCGAACGCGACCCCCTCCGGCAACTCCATGACGACAAACCCGTCTTCCGTCATGAGCCGCGTTGGACGCTTGGTCACGGCAGCGTCTACCACTTGCTCCTTGGGCGGCTTGGGACCCTTATCCTTGGCGGCTTTCTTTGCATCGGCCGCAATCGAGACTACAGTGCATACCAGTGTAAGCGCGACAAGGCCTGTCAGAATATGTACCCACAACCGTCTAGTCTTCAAAAAGCTTCACTCCCTGGCTGCAACGCTCGCACCCCTTCTGATCTCCTTCTATTATAGACGGACCAGGTCCCGACAGTGTTCCAAGCATCGTGTATGCCCACAGACGTATCCGCGAATCTGCGCCCTACTCTCCAGCTGACCGGCTCAGGAACTTCCGAAGGCGTTCTGGGCGGTTTGTGATTATCCCGTCCACTCCCGCATCTATCAGACGCGC
>CAYYHF010000471.1:0-1770 GCA_964471415.1 uncultured Clostridia bacterium
GCCGAGTCAGCTGCAATCCACACATCGTCCCGCGCGATCACTCCATCCACGTACCACGGCCCGAATACAGGCGGCGCAGAATCGACTAATTCGAAGTTGTGTGTGCTCGTGGCGATGTTTCCGGCATGATCCGCTACTTGCAGCGTTACCGACTTGGGCCCGGGAGTGAACATGCCTATTACCGTGATCTGCACCTCGCCCAGACTCGGGCCGGAGATGACGCCGTGCAGGATTCCGCCTGTCACGTGCGCCGACTGCTTGGTGATCCCGACCCAATCGACGCCACTTTCTTCATCACTCACTTTCACCGAAAACGTCTGGATGGTGACATTCTCAATGGGACCGTTAGGCCACCAGTCGGTAATGGCAGGCGCCGTCTCATCCACGCCCGATCCGTTCTCCCCGTTCTGTGCAAGCAACAACGCAGGCCTCCCCACAGAACAAGCCAACACAACCAAGGTAAACAGGACAACGAGACCCAGCCGGGCATCTTTCATAGGGTCCACTCCTTTCAGCCCGGCACGCCTATTGGCAGTCCATTCGCGTGAGCTTACGCACAACGACACACAGAAGATATGACCGTACGTTCCGGGCAGCAGATTGAGTTGTCCGGATACCGGCATAATCCGGTACTCCTAGAACTTATCGCCATATGCTCTGTGTATTCCTGTTCGCCGAATGTCCACTTATTCCTGCCAATCCTGTGACTTGCTTCCGCCCGCCATGTACAGGAGAGAAGCGAGCGCACAAGCGCCCGCCTCTCCATCGCTAGCCCTTATTCAGTATCTACTTGGAGCTATGCTCCATAACCGCCTGCGTTTACCATACAAGCCGGGACGGGAGTTTGCCTATTCCGAGTCCCACGGAGCCCGACAACGCGCGGGCGGTCGGTGCAACCCCAGCGTTGAAGACGATCGTCATGCTGATCATCTTCCATGCATTGGGCGTACGGACCAAATTGATGGTGATCAACCCGTTGTCGCTGTTCCACCAGCCATCCTCGATGTGTCCGGCGACGTCGCTTCCCAGGCCACCGTCGATGGTCTCCCACACTCCGAACTCGCCGATGACGGTAGCGGAAGACTGCTTTGCAATGGTGATGGGTCCCCAGTCAACACGGAAAACCAGCTCATACCCTTTCTCTTCGCGGAACCATTCTTGATTCTCCTTGTCGGCAAGCAGTTCCTCCATGAGCTCGGCAACGCTCTTTTCATAGGGCTCTCCTGTTTGTCCTTCCTTGATGACCAGCTTGAACCCTGCAGCCAGAATGCCGTTGCCTGCCATGGCATCAACGTTGTAATCTTCGATCCCATCCACCCAGCGTCCCACAGCTTCCTCAATACGCTGTTTCTCCTCGGCCTCAATCCACTCGACCGGGTGCTTGAACCCGCAACCCGCGAGCGCCACAGCCACGGCCACGAGAGCTGCGAGGATTGCGATTCGCTTTGTCATTATGGTCAACCCTCCTCTGCAGGCGTAATCGTTCGGCCTTGCCTTAGGGCCCGGGCGGGGCGAACCCCGCCCGGACTTCCCTTTGCGTTGTTACCCGTTACCACGGACGCAGGCGGCCGAAACCGAATCCGCTGCGCTCCGAGTCTACCGTGTAGCTGAAGGCATAGCTATCGTCTGCCCCTATCTTGATCGTGATCAACATGGGGCCAGGGCTCATGATCTCCCCATCCAGCAGGACGTAGTACTTGCCCATATCCGGAGGCTCAATCACCGTCACGAGACGCCAAGCCCGGTCGCCCTTAAGCTCGACGCCGTTCA
>CAYYHF010000472.1:0-1766 GCA_964471415.1 uncultured Clostridia bacterium
AGCAACCGGCTGTTAACCGGTGGGTCGCAGGTTCGAATCCTGCTCGGGGAGCCAAAATGTAACCCGCCATTCCGGCGGGTTTCTCTGCGTCAAGAGGGATACGTCAAAAGGGATACGTTGATCTACACCTGGAACTTGGCAACCAGTCCCTGCAGGTGAACAGACATTTGAGCCAGGGACTGAGCAGACGATGCTACCTGCTGTATCGCGGTACTGATCTGATCTGTGGATGCAGAGACCTCTTCCACTGAGGCTACGCTTTCCTCAGCGGCCGCAGCCATGGTCGCGACCGCCTCCTCGACCTTACCTACGTAGATCGCCATGCTCTGAGCGTCAGCGGTGTTGGCATGGGCAATCTCAAGAATCTCCTTCATGCTCGTTTCCACCTGTTTTGCAGAGGCCCTGAATCGCTCGATCTCCGTCATGAGCTCATCAACCGCACGCACAGAATCCCCGGCAGCATCGAGTATGTCGCGAAGCGTGCTGCCTGCTTGACCTGCCGCGCGATTCCCCTCCTCAACCTCGTGCTCCTGGGATTTCATCATGGCCACGGCGTCCTCGGTCGCATCCCTGACCTGCTTGATGAGGCCGGCGATGGCCTTTGTCTCTCTGGCAGACCCTTCTGCGAGTTTTCGGACCTCTTCGGCAACGACCGCGAACCCGCGACCATGCTCACCCGCTCTTGCCGCCTCTATGGCGGCGTTCAGCGCTAGGAGATTGGTCTGATCGGCAATGTCTTCTATTACGTCTACGATTCGTCCGATTTCATATGAGTGGTTCTCAAGCTCTGCAATCCTCTCCGCTACCACGAGTGTCCCGGAGCTGATCTTGACTATCCTTGCACCCATATCGTCTACTGCCTCACGCCCTAGCTCGGCGGCATCGGAATTGCGCCGAATGGCAGAGCGGACATCATTCATGAGAATCAACGCTTTGTCAAAGGACAGCCCCATCTCGTCGTAGGCTTCGGATGTCTGCTTGATGGCATCGGCCTGAGCCCCGGCGCCGTCAGACACGCGTCCGATAGCCCCCCTAAGCTCTGCGGCGGATGTCGCGGTTTCGTTGGCCGACACAGACTGTTCCTCGGCCTGGAGCGCTACTTGCTGTACTGTTCTGCCCACTTCCTGGACTGACGCCGCCGCTTCCGCCGAGCCCGCCGAGAGTTCCTCGCTGGCCGCAGCAACGTCCCGCGCCATCGAGGAAGAATCGGTGATGATGTTGCGCAAGTTGACGATCATGTCGCCGAATGCCCGCGCCAGCACTCCCAGCTCGTCTGACGCCTCCGAGTGCACATCGATGGTGAGATCGCCCGCGGCGATCTGCGGTGCAAGCAGCGCCAGTTTCCTGGCAGGCACCGCAACTGAGCGCCCGGCGGGAAACCCGATGGTGAACCCGATGAGCGCGCCGATTGCTATGGCCTCCAAGATGCGGCGTAGGTTACGAGCAGCGCTTGCCTGGATTCCCGCGGCAATGCTGTCCGTTTCGTGTTTCACGCAGACAACAAGCTGATCGAGCAGGCTCTCCACTTCGGCTGCAACAGCTGTGTACTCAGTGTTCATGTAGACCGCGGCCTGGTCTGGCGCCCCTTGAGTCACAAGAGATTCGACTCGATCCGCCATTGCGTCCAGCCTTTGCCATGCGGCCTGCAACTCATCGTACACCTGATATCCGCGTTGGGTGCTGAGTCCTGCTTTGACTATGCTCATGCTGTTTACAGAAATTGGCAAGCGAAAGCCTCGGGATTCATCCCGGGGATGAAGCGTTCC
>CAYYHF010000473.1:0-1755 GCA_964471415.1 uncultured Clostridia bacterium
GCCTCAGCTGCCCCGAGATGGCAGTGGGCCGGGAGATACCCCCCAATGCTCTTGCCAGCCTTCAGTTGTTGCGTCAGGCGCACGATCCGCAGCCCGATTTCGACGTGCTCGCCTCGACTATCTCGCGCGACGTGTCGCTCGCGTACCGCCTATTGCGCGTGGTGAACTCGGCTGCGTTCGGGTTGCGACACAAGGTGACGTCGATCAAACATGCCCTTGTCATCATGGGTATCAGCGAAGTGCGCCGCTGGATCGCCGTACTTGCCATCACCGGCCTAAACGAGCAAAAGCCCGGCGCCCTGGCTGAATCCGCTATCGTGCGGGCCCGAATGGCCGAGCTCCTCGCGACCCCTGCCGGGCTGCGCGAGCGCGCTTTGGAGCTCTTCTTGGCCGGCCTGCTCTCTCTGATGGATGCTCTTCTCGACCGCCCTATGAGGCAGATTGTGGGTTTGCTCCCGCTCACAGAGGATACGCGCGCAGCGTTGCTCGGCGAGCCCGGCCCGTTTCTGCCTGTGCTACAGCTGGTCATGGCTTACCAAGACGCGCAATGGGAGCAGGTAGAGGCTTTAGTTCGAGCCCTGGCAATCGGTCCCTCCATTCTTCCCGAAGCGTACACCCAATCGCTGGCCTGGGCCGACGACCTGAGCAGGCTCTAGGAAGCCACAGTACGAAATGTGTCGTTGGTGTTCCTGATCACCTCAGATGGAACACCGCTTCTGGCCGCGCCCAATCGGCGCTTGACCAGCTCTTGAGCAGAGGTCAGATGGCCAGTGAGCAACTATTGGGCAGTTCGTGTGCAGTTTCTGGGTTGTAATCCAGGAGGCCTTGTGCGATAATATACTTTGTTGCGTGCGCGCAAGCCCCATTGAAGGGAAGTGAGCCCTGTGAGTTTTGACCTACCGCAACATGCAGGAGTCGCCCTAGTTGGACTCAAAACCGGACTGATCATGCCCACTGACGACATTGTGGAGATCACACTGGATACTGTGAAGGACACGGTCCAGGACAACGACATTGTGTGCGTTACAGAGGCTGTTGTCGCCCGTTCGCAGAACCGCTACGTGACCGTGGACGAGCTAGTGCAGGACCTTCGGTCCAAGCTTTCTGTGGGCGAAGAGGCAACCCTGGCGGTGATAAGCCCCATAGTCAGCCGAAACCGCTTTGTGCTGATTCTATCGGCCGTAGCCCGTGCCGTCCGGCGCGGGAAGGTCATAGTCCAGCTGAGCGTTCCGCACGACGAAGTCGGGAACCAGGTAATGGACGAGGACTTCGCCAACAGCCGCTTCCGTCTGAAAAGAACTCTTGGAAGCCTGCTTGAGGTGAGGGGCAACACGCCCCAGATGAACGTGCTAATAAGGGAGATACTCGCAGCTCTGAAGTTTCAGGAGTTGGGATACACGGTGACTGCTATCCGCAAGATCACCGGAAAGGGCATCGCTGATATCACCCTGCACAACCCGCAGGGGCAGCACCTGGTCGCCGAGGTGACATTCGAAGACATGCCGGGCACGGCGGAAAAAGTCCTTCGCATAGCCAGCGACAGCAATGCGGACGGCGCTCTTGTGGCCGCAGTTGACCTGCAAACCCGCGAGATCGCCATTGTGGACGCAGCCGCGTTCCTGGAGGGCGCCGCGAAGCCACACGTATATCCGTACAGCGATAGGCTTGCCCTGTATGATGCGCGGGACGTGATCACCCTTGGCGAAATCGGCGAAAGGCTGTTCCCCCATCCCATTACCGGAATCGATTACGCGC
>CAYYHF010000474.1:0-1736 GCA_964471415.1 uncultured Clostridia bacterium
TAGTGGTCCCTCTCGGCCCCTTCAAGTTCGCCGGCATGAGCCTGGCAACGATAATCGGAGCTGTTCTCAACCAGGTGCTTCCCAAGGACAAGCCCGAGGGCAAGACCGTCGAAGGCAAGTAGGCTTCGCAACGGGGTCGGCGTGCCATGGGGCACGCCAGGCCCCGTGCTTCACTGCCCGGCAGCGCGTTTCACATCCACCCGCATACGCATCATGGCCCTGGTGTGCAACTGCGATACCCTTGACTCAGACACCCCCATCACACTGGCTATCTCCTTGATGGTCAGTTCATCGTAGTAGTACATCGCGATTACCATGCGCTCACGTTCGGGCAACGCATCTATGGCGGCGGCCAGGGCAGTCTTGAGTTCCTCGACTTCTATCACAAACTCGGGGTCGGGGCTAGTATCGTCCGATATGAAGTCAATTAGCGTTGCAGTATTATGCGCCTCGTCCACAGTGATCAGTTCGTCCAGCGAAAGGTAAGTCCCTTTGCTGATTTCCCACGTCCACCTGTCAAGAGTGTCGATGTCGATGCCGAGTTCATCGGCTATGTCCTGGTCGGTCGCCGATCTATCCAGGCGAGTCTCAGCCCTCATGATAGCCTGCTGCATCTGTCGCGCCTTCTGCCGCACCGAACGCGGCACCCAGTCCATATTCCTCAGGTGATCAATGATGGCGCCGCGGATCCGCGTCATCGCGTACGTCTCGAACTTCACGCCCCGCGACAGATCAAACCGCTCCACCGCGTCCATCAACCCCATGACTCCGTAGCCCAGGAGATCGTCATAGTCGACGCCGGGGATTGTGGCTTGAGGCATGCGTCCTACGATGTACTTCACGAGATCCAGGTAACTCAGGATCAGCTTCTCCCTGACCTGTCCGTTCTTCGTGGAGTTGTACTCGGCCCACAGAGCACTCACATTCTCACGTACACCGACGCTATCCATCAATCATCACTCCGATGAACTGACTTCCTTATCAGCTCTCTTTGCCTGTCAAAGACGAAACGGATTATGCCTCTGCGTTCGCTCTCGGAAACATCTACGAATCTGATACCCACCGACATGCCGTCGGCCGGGCCCTCCTCCGGCTTCTCCAGCCGTACAACTTGCCCCGCTACCCTGACTCTGCTTCCCCCCGAGCCTATGGGCAGTGCAACCCAAATCCGCCGACCCATTCCAAGCCACACAGGCACATCCTTGTTCCAGATAAACAGGGCTACGCCTCCACCGCTAATGTCGCTGGCGACCACGGCCACCCATTCCTCCGCCGACGTGTCCCGCGGAATCGGGTTACAGGCGATTTCGGCGTCAAGCATCACAGGGACCCTGACGAATTCTCTTCTCTGTTCGCGGCGGATGAATTCCGGATCCGATATCAGCAGCAGTTTCACCCTGTCATGCTTTTCGCCGATCACAGTCGCACCGAAGTAGTACACAGCGCCCTTCCACATCATTGACACTTCAAGCTCGTCTTGGACTCCGATCATGGACCGATAGTCATCGGTGTAGGGCGCGTAGATCCAGTACCCCGAATCCGCCTTTCCTTCGATCTTCGTCGAGAAACGCGGGAAGTCATCTGCATCTGCCAGCCTCACCCGGATTCGACCATCCGGCTCAAATGGAGGAAGCTGCATCATGCAACCCTCACAACAAATAGTCCGACGCCGACGTCCTGAGCAGCCGCCGGATGAACAACGCCACGCCAGGCTCGTATCCTCTGGGCGTCGGCAG
>CAYYHF010000475.1:0-1732 GCA_964471415.1 uncultured Clostridia bacterium
GTTCTGGGACGGTAGCGACCTTTGGCGCGATGGGGAGAGAGCCCGCGTTCCCGGGCTTCACTTCGGCGGATGGTTGGATTTCCTGCGAGACGCTACCTTTGTTCCCTATGCCGAGATGCTCAGGTCCGGAGCGCCTCAGCGGCTTATCATAGGCCCTTGGACTCACAACGGCACCATCGGCGGGCCCGAGAAGATATCGGGCGATGTCTCATACGGATACTGGGATAGGCAAGGCGAAGACGATGCGCGTGAGGACTCAGTAGACATGTCCTCTCCATTCATTGATGAGTGTGTAGAGTGGCTGAACTACTGGGTCAGAGGCGTAGGCGAAACACCGGCGGCACCGTCAGTCAGGTGTTTCGTCACAGGGCACCGACCGCATTGGGCCCAGTTCGAGGCCTGGCCGCATCCATCGTCCCGAGCTGTGAGGATGTATCTTGGAGCTGAGCGTTCGGGGAGCATTGGAGACTTCGCTGCGGCAGGGAGCGCGATGCCCGGGTGTACCCGCGAGTCGTTTACCTACGATCCCGAGAACCCATGTAGCACTGAAGGCGGTGCGGTGTGGGCATTTCCCAAGGCAGGGCTGACGCCGGGCCCTTCCGTGTCGTCTGTTCACTTGCGGCAGGATGTTCTAGCCTACGATTCTGAAGCGCTGGACAGATCCTTGGACATATGCGGCACTCCGGAGGTTGAGCTATACGCATCGTCAGACGCGCCCGACACTGACTTCGTCGCCATGCTGCTGGACGTGGACGAACACGGTGTTGCGAGGTACGTTTCTGACGGGATAGTCAGAGCTAGATATCGGAATGGCCTCGACAGGGAGGACTTCCTGGCGCCCGGGGAGATATACCTCTTCCGCATAGGCATGAAGGGGTGCGCCCACACTTTCGGCCCAGGCCATCGGGTGCGCCTGATAGTTGCGAGCTCGAACTTCCCCAAGTTCGACCGCAATCCGAACACGGGACAGCCTATCTACCGAAGCCGCGAAACGCGGAAAGCGCTGCAGACGATCTACTATGGGCGCGCGTGTCCATCGGCGGTTGTGCTGCCCAGGCTCGGCTGAAGGCGGGCGCGGCACGGCCAGTGTGAGATAGTCGCGTAGATGCCTGTCTGAGTATTCAGGGTTTCGACCAGATTGCCGCCTAGCGATTGATTGCTAGTCTACACAGCCGATGCCGGTACCCGGGTTCAGAATGTTGTTGGGATCGAAGACTCTCTTGATGCCTTTCATGATCTCGAGGTGCTTTTGGCTGTACTGAAGCCCCAGTTTCCTATTGCGGATCTTGCCGACGCCGTGCTCCGCCGTTATGGTACCGCCAAGGCTTATGGCCAGTTTGAACAAGTCATCAGACAGGGCTTCGTAGTTATCCGGTTTTTCGCCGGTTTCAGTCATGATGAAATTGTGAATGTTGCCGTCTCCTGCATGCCCGAAGGACGGGATGTGCGCCCCGTACTTGGCTGCCAGTTCGTCGACGCCGTTCATGTATTCGCTGAGGTTCCCCACGGGTATAGCTACGTCCAGTATGTCAACTACTTGAGACTTCACGCTGGGATATCCGTGGCTTCTGATCTCAAGTATGGCTCTTTGCTCTTTGGCTGTCTCGGCTATTAGGCTTTCGACTGCACCGTTGGCCTCGCAGATCTCAACTATCCGCGAACTGATTTCGAGTGGTCTTGGGATACAGCTTCAATATGACCTTGGTCACGATGCCCAGCGTGCCTTCGCTTC
>CAYYHF010000476.1:0-1698 GCA_964471415.1 uncultured Clostridia bacterium
ACCTGGCAGCGCATCGCGGTCGGAGACAGGGGCCGGGGGCCTGTACTCTACGACCTATGCATTACCCACATCGATGGAAGGATTAAGCATCTGGGTCGCGACGAGCCAGGTCTGCGATATGTCGTTCAGGCGTTGCAGTCCGCGCGTGATCGTCTTGACGCCTGGCATCCCGTCATGCTTGCGGCCCAAATGTCCGCCCAGTTTCCCTATGAGTCTGGCGGCTTGCTCCAGAGTGGGAGGCGAATCGGGCGGGACGGGCGTGTTGTTGACTACGCAGTATAGCGCCTGCCACTCATATGTCTCCAGGATTATGGCGCAGGAAGCGTCCGGCGTCTCCCTGGCTTGATAAGTGAGCCGGAGGATCTTCAGCGCGACAAGCGAATACAAGGCGATCGCGTTTTTCAGCCTGTCCGCCGTCTGAAGCTGTAGCTCTTCGACCCTGCAACCGCTTTTTAGAGTATAGTGAAAGCGTTCTATCCGCCAGCGCAACGTATACCATCTGATCTTTTCCGCGGCGTCCTCGATCGAGTTCACCGGAATGGTGGTAAGCAGCAGCCAATTTACGCCTTCTCCAACCTCTTCGGGCGGATCTATTTCTTTCGCGCATATGATGTACACGGGCTTCCGGAGCATTGGCTCGGCCCACCCTGAAGTCGGTCGAAGAGCGACCGGGAAGAACTTGACCGAAAGGGTCGCCTTCCTGGGTGGCAAGTTGCTGCGCGTATCTCGGGGTATGTTGACGAGGATTTTTCCGGCCTCCGGGTAGCTATCGGCTAGCGTGTAAAGCCACTTTTGCTCCTCGAGCACTCGCCTGTTCTGGACGGCTCGTATCAGGATAGGCCGTTCATCCGACAGCGCTTTGTGGATGAACCCGTAGATATCGGCCTCTCGATCGCATACCGTTACCACAGTAATATCGTTAGGAATCCCCTCCAGACTGCAGTCCAAGCTCTTGAGCCACTTAGAGCTTTCTTTATCTGCAATCGGGCGCTTCTTTCGTAGAATATGCTTTCCCGTTTCCTCGGGCAGGCGAGTCCAAATCTTCTGGTCCAACAGGCCCAAGGCAACGCCTTCAGTCGTCACGGCCATAGTCGAGTGTATCAAGAACCCCCTCTTGTACTGAGATGCGCTGCACATCCCCACTTCTTCGTTGGGCGGGCCACTGTACACCATATGGGTGGTATCCTGGAGGGCCAGGACCACATCGTATCCCCTCATTCTCTCTATGGTTCTCTCTCTGTGACTGCCCAGGACTATCTCAGGCGAAACGCTATCATTGTCCAGCAACCTGTATGCCGCCTTCGTCTTTGCCCAGCTTCCGCATGCCTGAGGTATAGTTCTGCCCGGATGCTCGGCAAGCGTTGCAAGGGTGTCTACCAAACGATTACCAACACGTTGATCTCGCACCGCCGCGTTTCCCAACTCCTCAGTCGCCCACTTGCGCGCCTCGCTCATGCCCATAGTCTGTCGCTCCTCCATCCTCCTATGTCTCGGGCACATCGTACGACATGCGGGCCTTCCTGTTCAACGGCACTAGATGGGCGTATATGCTGTTTGGGCCTGAATGCTCACAAATGCCCATGGATGTGGGTAATGCATAGACTCTACGACCCAGCCTTGGCGCCGACCCTGGGTTCCACGAGCCAGGCGGGCGGCGAGACGCCCGTTCTCGGGGCCGAAATCGGACGCGGCGGACGC
>CAYYHF010000477.1:0-1697 GCA_964471415.1 uncultured Clostridia bacterium
GACCGCCTCCCAGGTGGCATCATCCATCCCTTCCCGCAGGAGAGTGGCATGGATGTTCCCGTCCCCCGCATGCCCGAAAGCAGGGATCTTGACGTCAAACTCCTTCGATATCTGCGATATGCTCGACAGAAGCTCGGGTATCTCTGAGGTTGGAACTGTGATGTCCTCCATGCAGTAGACGGGGCTCACCACGCGAAGAGCTTCTGCAACGCACTTGCGCGCCTTCCATATGCGGTCCTGCGTAGCCAGGTTGTCGGCAACGTATACCTCTAGAGCTCCGCACTGCATACACAGATTGCCGATTGCCTCGTATTCTGCTTCAACCTGCTCCTCACTGCTGCCCTCCAGTTCGATTATGAGATAGGCGGCAGCATCACTGTGCGGCAGAGACGAATTGAGGTACATCTCGGCCGCCTTGATAGACAGGCTATCCATGAACTCCACTGCTGTGGGAACTATGCCGCTCTCGGTCATTACGCGCGGCACCACTTCAATGGCCTTCTGCATATCGTCAAAGGGAGCCAGAAGGTCCACTCGGAACTTGGGCAGCGGCAGCAACTTAAGCCACGCCTTTGTGATCACGCCGAGCGTTCCCTCCGACCCCACGAACAGATGCACCAAGTCATAACCGGTAACGTCCTTGACACACTTACCGCCGGTCGTCACAATCTCGCCGGTGGGCATCACCACTTCCAGCCCGTAGACGTGCTTTGAAGTCGTGCCGTATTTCACCGCCTTGTTGCCGCCGGCGTTCTCTGCAAGGTTTCCGCCTATCTGCGAGCTTTCTGAGCTACATGGATCTCCCGCATACAGCAGCCCATGCTCCCGCGCGATCCTCTGGACTTCTCCTGTAGTCACGCCGGGCTCAACGACCATGAACAGGTTACGCGTGTCTACCTCGATGACCCGGTTCATGTTCTCGCAAGACAGGACTATACCGCCGTGCATCGGCACACATCCGGCGGACAGTCCCGTGCCCGCTCCTCTGGGGGTGACCGGTATCATCTCTCTGTTGGCCAATCGCAGTATCTCAGAGACCTCGGCCGTCGTGTTTGGCTTCACCACAACATCGGGCATACGAACATATGCCGCTTCCGACACCTCATCGTGGGCGTACGGAGCAAGCTTCTCCGGGTCGGTGACCACGCGGGCGGGATCCAAAATCCGCATCAGCTCGTCAACAATCCTGCTTGTCACAGCTGCATATCGTCCCATCGTCACTCACCTCGCTCCGCAAAGACGCGCATTCTTCACCGCTCGGACCCTATCGATCAGCTCAGGCACTACCTCGAAAAGGTCGCCCACTATTCCATAGTCCGCAACCCTGAAGATCTGGGCGTCTTTGTCTTTGTTGATTGCCACGATGGTCTCTGATGTCTGCATGCCCGCAAGATGCTGTATGGTTCCGGATAGCCCTATGGCGACGTAGAGGCGCGGCGACACCGTCTTGCCGCTCAGCCCTATCTGGTGCGGGTACCCGACCCATCCCAGGTCGACCACGTCGCGCGTCGCGCCGACGGCCGCGCCCAGCAGCCCGGCGAGCTCCTCTACCAGCTTGAAGTTATCGCGACTCTTCAGGCCCTTTCCGCCTGCCACGACTATCTCCGCATCTTGCACGCTCACATCCTGCGAGGTGTCGCGTATGAACTCCAGCAGGCACTCTCCTGCGAACTGAGCATCATCGCATACGGCCGACC
>CAYYHF010000478.1:0-1696 GCA_964471415.1 uncultured Clostridia bacterium
ACGACCCTCTTCCGTTCCGGCGATGTTAACGGCCCTGACCGTGACATCGAAAGTCTCTGTAACGCTCCACGGATACAGGGCCACCACGGGATGGTCGCCGTGCGTACCCCACCTGGCCTGCATGAGGTCGCCCTGCCCGGGCGCTGTCGGCAGACCGGTGCTAGGGCCGGTGCGCTGAACGTTCACGATCACACACGGAACCTCTGTAAACGAAGCGAACCCCAGGTTCTCTTGCTTGAGAGAGAAGCCGGGGCCCGATGTCGCGGTCATGGCCTTCATCCCTGCTAAAGATGCGCCGATGACCGCTGCCATGCTGGCGATTTCGTCTTCCATCTGGATGAACTTACCGCCTAGCTGCGGCAACCGCTCCGATAGGATCTCGGCGATCTCGCTCGACGGCGTTATGGGATAGCCTGCGAAGAACCTCACGCCTGCCAGCAGCGCAGCCTCAGCGCAACTCTCGTTGCCCTGAAGCAGCCTGGCCCTCACATCGCACTTACCTGCCATCGGCAACTGCCTCCCTTCGCCCAGCAGGCGCAGCCGCCCTCTTAGCTACCACCCGTACAGCAAAATCGGGGCACATGATCTCGCAAGTCTCACATCTGGTACAATCGTCCGGCCTGACCACTGCGGCTTTTCCATCAGGCGCCGCCTCCAGGACTTTCTTGGGGCACATGGCGATGCATATGCCACAGCCTTTGCACCATTCGCGCCTCACGAGGACCGGCGCCTCGGGGCTTCCTGCCGAAGTCAATGGACTCCCCCTCCACCTCAATCATTCTGTCGCCGTAACAAGGGCGCCCGCCGCATGCGACAGCCATGCCGCATGCGCCTCGCCCATTCAATTCTATCATTCCACTATACACTTATGCAATGTTCGCAGTCATCTGTCATCTAGCTCTCTACTGTACACGTCCAGCCCGAGGCGCTCCAGGTAATGACGGTCATTCAGCCGGAGTACGCGACCGCGAACGCCGCCGCCGCAGGCGGAAACCTCAGCCACTGACAGCGAGGCATTCCCCAAGGTCATCCGCCTGTGGTTGATCACGTCCAGACCCAAGACGCGACATATCAAAGCCTTCAAGATGATCGCATGACCCACAACTGCTGCGGTCTCACCGCTGTGCGCCTCAGTGATCCACCGGAGGAAGCTCTCTGCCCGCCGCGATACATCGAACGCGCTTTCGCCTCCAGGATACCTGGTAGTCGCGGGGTTGCGCTTGTACCTCTCCATCAGATCGGGGTAATCTCGAACCACATCGTCCCAGGCCATTCCGGCGATCTCTCCCACGTCGATCTCGCGCAGGCGATCGTCGGTCAGAAGCTCTGCCGACACAGCATCGGAGATGGCTTTCGCCGTCTCCCGGGCCCTGCACAGGGGACTGGAGTAGACTCGCGCCACCGGCACAAGCGACGATGAAGCGAGATAGCTTGCGCACGCTTTCGCCTGTGCCGAACCGAAATCGGACAGGGGCACGTCCAGCCATCCCTGGAGTCTCCTTTCTCTGTTGAACACCGTCTCGCCGTGGCGGACCATCAGCAACCTGGTCAACACCAAATCACTCCCCCTGCCCCGTTCCCCCGCCGGGAAGCACCAACGATGCAGCCAGTAGGTCCGGATCGAATAGCTCTCTGGCCATCCCCTCCATCTCCTCGGCTGTGATCGACTTGGCAACCTCCACACATTCGATCAACC
>CAYYHF010000479.1:0-1679 GCA_964471415.1 uncultured Clostridia bacterium
TGATGGCACCTCCGGCAGAGTATACTGCAATGTATTCCGAATCGCCCTGGGTTATGACATCGATGTCACAGCCGTGCGATGAGTCAGTTCGACATGGCGAACCAGATTCCTTCCGGCGGCGCAAGTTTTCTGGGGCGGCGGACACCATCAATAGAATTCACACGGGCATTGATATTAGCAACAAAGGCATTGACAATACTGATGTCAGCGTCTAGCATTGACTCATGGAAGCGCCGCACAATGCAGCTGCGAAAGCATCGTTTAGGAGGTGCCCCACACGTGAGCATGTCGGCCGGTGCGCTACAAGTGCAGTCACTAACGAAGGTCTTTCGAGACAGAGGCGGGGTGGCAGTTCGGGCAGTTGATGATATTTGCTTCGAGGTGAAGCGTGGCGAAGTCCTGGGTCTCTTGGGGCCGAATGGGGCGGGAAAGACCACGTCAATCAAGTGCATTCTCGGGCTAATGCGACCCGATTCAGGGCGGATCACGCTGTTCGGGCAGGATATCCAGGCAGCCTATCCGCGGATACTGGGGAAGATGAGTGCGGTTCTTGAGGGAAGCCGGAACCTCTACTGGAGAATGAGCGTGTGGGAGAATGTTGCGTTCTTCTCAGCCCTCCATGGTGTTGGGTCTCGTGAGGATAGAGAGTATTTCGGATATCTTCTCAAGCTCTTCTCGCTGGATGAGAAGCGCCACACTGAGGTGAGGAAGCTCTCGCAGGGCATGAAGCAGAAGGCTAGCGTCGTATGCGCACTGGCCCGCCGCACTCCGCTGGTCTTTCTGGACGAGCCCACCCTGGGTCTTGACGTCCAAACCTCGCTAGAGCTTCCAACCGTTCTGAAACGCCTTGCCCGAGAGGAGGAACGCACTTTCGTAGTGAGCAGCCACGACATGGATGTGATTCAGGATGTATGCACGCGCGTGGTCATAATGTCCTCCGGGCGGATAGTCGTTGATGACCAGGTTAGCCACTTGATGAGTCTGTTTCGAACGAGGGCGTATCGGATCCGCCTTCGTGGGCCGGCCCCGCAGGCACTCGAGGAGCGATTGACGCAGGAGTTCGCAAGCGTGCGCGTCACAGACGCGGAAACGGACGCGGAGATCAGAGTTGCACTAAGCGAAGACGGCGACATCTACCGGCTCATGGACGCTTTGCGTGGCGAAGACGCGGTCATAGACGAGATCTCCCACGAAGAGGTCGACTTGGAGAAGGTGTATCTGGAGATCGTGAGAGGGGAGAGGATGCGCTCATGAAGCTCGTGAGTGTGCTCGGCGCCGTCTTCAGGCGCGACTGGACGATGATGAAACGATACATAGTGAACTCCGTATCGACCTTGGTATCGATATACATGATCTTCATACTGATCTTTGCAGGGCTTCAGAGCATGTCCGGCTATGTGAAGACAGGCGCGCTCGAAGGCTCGCTTGAAGGCACGATCATTGGGTTCTTCGTGTGGACCTTTACAATCTACGCTTTTTCGAACCTGGCATGGAATCTTACGAACGAAGCGCAGACAGGCACGCTCGAGCAGCTGTATCTTGCTCCGTGCGGGTTCAAGTGGGTGGCCGCTTCTACTCTCATCTCCGACTTTGTGTTCAGTTTCGTCCCGATCATGTTGCTGCTCGCTGCGATGATGGCTACTACCGGCAAATGGCTCAGAGTCGACCTCGCCAGCCTG
>CAYYHF010000480.1:0-1675 GCA_964471415.1 uncultured Clostridia bacterium
ACATAGACGCCCTCAGGCCTGATGCCTTTTCCAGCAAGGTAGTATGGGCGGGCGGCGCCCCTCTGGACCTTGACCGCAACCACTGTCTTGCCTTCGAGCTTTCTTTCCTCATAGAACACAAACACCGTGACATCCGGTTTGATTGAGTCTCTGATTACGTTTGTTACTTTCAGCCTCGTCCCAGCAGCATCATCAACGCCGACAACCGCACCATCGTCGTCGACGCCGATCAATATCTCTCCGCCCTCCGTGTTGGCAAAGGCGATTATCGTCTTCTTGATATCCTCTGTGTATTCCCGCTTGAGTTCCATCGTCGGGCCTTCGCTCTTCAAGCGGACTCACCTCACGCACATGCTAACCACATTATGCTCTTTCTAATCATCAATGTAAAGCACTATGATTCTAATCAATTATAATTGAATAGAATGGCCGGGAACGTCTCTGGGTCATGCCGGGGGCGGACGATGATTGCGGACGATGATTGCTTTGTCTTGGGCGGTCTCAACTGCTATCATGGGTCTGTGACTCAAACCGACTCACTGGAGGCGAATACATGCAGAACGATCACCTGCCGCTGGTCACAATCGAACTAGACAACGGCGCGACAATACGGGCAGAGCTATACCCAGAAGTCGCCCCGAACACGGTCAATAGCTTCATCAGCCTAATCAGCAAAGGTTTCTATGATGGGCTGACCTTCCATCGCGTTATCCCAGGCTTTATGATCCAGGGCGGATGCTCGAGGGGAATCGGCACCGGAGGGCCGGGCTACACCATAGCGGGGGAGTTCAGCCGTAACGGATTCAAGAACGACCTCAAGCACACGCCCGGCGTGCTTTCCATGGCGCGCTCCCAGCATCCCGACTCAGCGGGCTCGCAGTTCTTCATCATGGCGGGCACATCGCCGCACCTCGACGGCAGTTACGCCGCCTTCGGGAAGGTCGCGTCGGGCTATGAGGAAGTGGAGCGCATAGCAGCAGTCGCGCGCGATCGAAACGACAAACCGCTCACTCCCCAGAGGATGAAGAAGGTTACAGTGGAGCCGTTTGGTGTGGAGTATCCGGAGCCCGATACAACAGCCGATTAAGGCATCTGGCTGTAGGACTGGCCGGGCTCATCCTCGTGCGCTCCGATGCAAAGGCTGCTCGTGACCTCCACCACATCAGTGGATCCGTGCAGCGCCAGAAGAAATCCTCCCGTGTCCTGGGCCGGCAAGGAGGACTTCCCCATGATTGACGGCGATTCAATCAATGCTTTATGGTGCTTCGTGACGGGCGTTTGCGCTTGATTATCGCCATCGGACGCCGGACGTTTGACCCATTGACCATATAGCATATATGCGATATCATCGTGTTGATCAGCGAGGGGCAAGATGACGATGTTCGACATATGCGTCTACGAGACCAGTACTGGAAGATCCCCGGTCCTAGATTACGTCGAGAGTGTTCCCAAGTTCGATCAGGCGAAGATCGTACGTACCATAGACTTGCTGAGTAGCTGCGGTTTTGCTCTTCTTGGCACTCCCTACGTGAAGAAGCTTCGTGGAGACCTCTTTGAGCTCAGGATTGGGGGTGGTCGGGACCATCGTATCATCCTATTCCATTGGAATGGCAACGGATTTGTTCTACTGCATGCCTTTGCGAAACAGACGGACAAAACGCCTCGCGGGGCTATA
>CAYYHF010000481.1:0-1667 GCA_964471415.1 uncultured Clostridia bacterium
CACACTTGTGGGGAACTGAGAGCCTCCCATGTTGGCCAGACGGTCACTTTGTGCGGTTGGGCCCATTCAGTGCGCGACCATGGCGGTCTGGTCTTCATCACTTTGCGCGATAGGTACGGCTTCACCCAGGTTGTGGTGGAGCCCGGCGCCTCACAGAGCGCTGCCGAATGCGCGCGCGGCATACACCGCGAAAGCGTACTCCGGATTCGAGGCACTGTATCGCAGCGACCCGAAGGCACCTGGAACAACACAATCGCAACAGGACAAGTCGAGGTCATCGCCGGCGACATCGAGATCATGAGCGACGCGGCGCCCATCCTGCCCGTAGAGGTATCCGATGACAAGCTGGCCAATGAGGAAGCCAGGCTGAGATACAGGTACATCGACCTCAGGCGCCATTCCCTGCAGGCCAACATGCATGCGCGTCACCGGGCTGCGTTGGCTGTTCGCAACTGGCTCGAGAAGCAGGATTTCATCGAGATCCAGACGCCTCTGTTCGTCCGCAGCACGCCCGAAGGGGCGCGGGACTTTGTCGTGCCGAGCCGGAACTTCCCGGGCATGTTCTACGCGCTTCCTCAGAGCCCTCAGCTGTACAAGCAACTGCTGATGATAGCGGGCTTCGATCGCTACTTCCAGCTGGCGCCCTGCTTCCGCGACGAGGATCAGCGGGCGGACAGGCAGCTAGTTCACACCCAGATCGACCTGGAGATGAGTTTCTGCGATGAGGAAGACGTGTTCACCATAGTCGAGGGGATTATCTCCGCGGCGTTCAAAGCGGTGAATGGTGTGGAGGTGAAGGGCCCGTTCCCAAGGCTCAGCTACGACGAGGCTATGGAGCGGTTTGGCTCGGACAAGCCCGACCTCAGGTTCGGCCTAGAGATGCGCGATCTGACAGACCTAGTGAGCGAGTCGGAATTCGGCATCTTCCGTGAAGTGTGTGCTTCAGGCGGCCGCGTGCGCGGTCTGGCCGCGACAGGTTGCGCCCACTTCAGCCGGAAGGAGACGGATGAACTCGCGGACATCGCCAAGATATATAAGGCAAAGGGTATCATCACGCTCAAGATTGAAGAGGGACAGGTCAGGGGGAGTGTCGCCAAGTATCTGTCGGAGGATGCCCAGCGCGGGATTGTGAAGCGACTGCAGGCGGTAGATGGCGACCTCGTGATCATTACCGCTGATGATCCGGAGGTATCGGCGGTCTCTTTGGGCCAGGTCAGGCGTTTCCTCGGACGCAAGCTCGGCTTAATCCGGGAGGGCGATTACAAGCTTCTGTGGGTGACTGAGTTCCCGCTGTTTGAGTGGAACCCCGACGAGAATCGCTGGGAGGCCAAGCATCACATCTTCACCCAACCTCGTGAGCAGGACTTGCCCATACTGGAATCGGATCCGGCGGCAGTGAAGGGGCGGCTTTACGATCTGGTGCTCAACGGGGTTGAGATGGGTAGCGGGAGCATCCGCATAAACAACCCCGAACTCCAGAAGCGGGTCATGAACATCGTAGGTACGACCACAGAGGATGCCGAGCGTAAGTTCGGCTTCCTCCTGCACGCTTATGAATATGGCGGGCCGGTGCATGGCGGATTCGCCATCGGGTTCGACAGACTCATCGCGGTGATACTAGGCCTGGAAAACCTCAGGGACGTAATCGCATTCCCGCAGAACGCTGC
>CAYYHF010000482.1:0-1658 GCA_964471415.1 uncultured Clostridia bacterium
TGGGTCCGCTGGGAGTTGTGTGGGTCCTCGCCAGTTGACGCGGCAAACCGTGTCGGGTTGGATCCCTTCTGGCGCCCCAGACGACGAACCGGACCGGCCAGCGCCGCCTTTTCACAGCCAAGCGGGGTTGTGGGGTGCAAAAGCGGGATATCAGAAGCGGTTTCAGCCAGAACCATTCACCGAAACCGCCCTTTCTTGCCACCTACCTAGCCGCCGCCAAAACCGCAGGATGGATCCCATTCCCCGTCCGGGGAGGTGGCCAACCCGTCGGCGAGAGCGCACCCGCACTAACTAGATACAGGGATCACCTACCGCTGTCTTTTGCGTGGTCCCTAGAAGGCGGAACGCCGCCGTAATGCGCATCGCAGGGGCCTAGGGCTAGATTCTCATGTACATCGCTATCGTGCTCCTACTGGTATCGTCCGGTATCTTGAGACGCTTTTCCTGACGCCCATAGCGTAGCAGCGTCATCCGCATCTCGCCGAGCAACATGTCGGCGACGAACTTAACTTGGTTGCTCAGCCTGGCGGGCACATCCCTTTGGATGCGCTGTACGTAGAAGTCGAAAAGGGCGTCAATCATCTCACAGACCTTGCCAGTGAACACACGAGCGAACAGCTGAGAAAGCTGGCTGTATTCCTTCTTCGCCTTCTGGTCAAACAAGGGGAACGTCGTCATGATCGAGTCGTCTGTGTAGTCTAGGAAACCTCGGTCGCCCAGCTTCGTGAGGGCTTCCCGCTCCAGCGGTGTCCACGAGTCACTTGGGCGTTGCCTACGGATGATATCGGCGACCAGGAGGGCATCGGGTTGGCTCATCTCCCCGGCACGATCCCAAAGATCGTCCATGTTGATCTTGAAGGCTGTGAACATGATCCCATCCTTGCCAGTGCCATTGCAGCCGACAAAGGTCTCGAACGGTAGCTCGCAGGTCTCGTATCCGATGATGTCCCACTCCGCATTGCCTGGACGCGGCGTATACCCAGGCATACCCTTAGTGCGAAGAACTCGGTCACGGATGTCATCAGCGATCAGTGGCAGTAGCAGCCAGTAGAGCTCATCGGCTGGCAATGTGCAACCATGGAAGCCGATCGACCTTATCTCGTCGATCGCTTCGTCAAGTAGCCCTAAGACCGCAGGGCAGAATGCCTTGCTGACCTCGATCATCCGGGCAAAGGTATCCAAACGCATCTCCTTGCTGATGATGACGAAGTCGGTTTCGTAGCGACCGTCCGCGAGCAGCTTGAGGAGCGTTCCTTGGGTCAGTAGTTCTGCCTCTTCTTCTATGTACGGGGCTGCTATGCCCAGGGCGAGACTTAGGTCTTCGATGGTGCTCGGGTTGTTATACGCTTCTAGCAGGATGTTCTTGGGGGCGAGCCGCTTTATTAGGGGCCAGGGGCTACTGGCCTCGAAGTTGTTGCCACTCATTGCGAAACTCACTTGCTCCGGTGCATAGCTTCTTTGACCGTTTGCGCGGGCCATTTCCATTCCCTCCCGAAGTAGTGCTCTCGATTCGTGCAGCTTGCGTTTGATGGTGCCTTCCGGCAGACCGAGGCTGTGGGCGATGTCGGCAATTCTCTTGCGCTCGATGTAGTAGGCGACCAAGATCTCGCGGTATGCCCGGGACATGAGGGCGAGTTCGCGTCGGAGCAGCTCCAGTT
>CAYYHF010000483.1:0-1657 GCA_964471415.1 uncultured Clostridia bacterium
TCGGATGACGAGGCGCTCGGCCTCGATCGTCTTAGGTTCACCCGATGGCGCGGCAGGTTCTTGGGCACCGGCAACGCCCGGAACGACTAGAATGCCGATGATGCCCAAGGCCAGAAGGCCCATCAGACTCAGCACTCTTGTCGCGCCCCCAATCATGGAAACGTTAAGCAGTCCATCCATTCCACAGTTCGCCCGCAACTCCTTCCGGTTTTGCTGATTGAATCGCCGTGGCAGTAGCCGATGATAGCATCTCTGTCGACCATGAAGGTGCAATCGCGGCTGAGAGCAGATGGTCAAGACAGCCCTTCGAAATCCGACATTCATCGCACGGCATGGTTTTCGCGCGCGTCAGGAGCGGCCATTTGCCAACAGAGCGCTCGCAGGGCAGGATATCGGGCGTACGGAGTTTATGTCGCGAGTTATCATGATTCCACGGCGCATCTGTGCCTGATCGACAGAGAGACGCCGTGATCGAAAGTCTGCAGGATTGAAGGTTCGCGTCAGCCAATATTACACATCGATGCTTCGTTCGGAGGGCCGGGAGGCGCGATTCATCGGTACGCCGGGGGTGGGCAACGCTCGGATGGACCCGGCGTTGCTCGCGGCGATCGGGGCAGGGCAGGTGCTCGACGCAGACCCCATAGCCGGCGTGACCATATCGGCCGTGCGATCGCCGGTGAGTATCAACGGCAGGCAGTTGCTTGTGACTATGCACGAGGGCCGGTCACTAGAGAAGCATCGCAGGATGGTCCGGCCACGGCGCAGATAGAGAACTCAGGCTGACGGGTGTTTCCTGTTGAGCAGGGGGAGCGTGATGCGAGTGAAGAGGCCTCTTTCGGTATTGCGGATCGCCGCTGCAGCGATCTTCGTCATCGCGGCGGGCCTATGCACGCGCCTTGTGCCGCCGGCGCGGGCGGCGAATGAACTCGCGGACGTCCCGAGCGATGCCCCAATCTGGGTGGGGCGCATTCCCGAATTGGCCGCGGCGGCAGCGCCCGCCTGGCTGCGGACGGGCGCTCGGCTTACCTACCATGTCATGTCGACCGCCGTAAAGCAGGGTCAAACATCGGGCGGCGAGGCGGTGGTGCAGTATGATGTGGTATCGTCTGACGGAAAGACCGTTCTCCTCGTCCTGGGCATTCACAGCATTCAGGGCGGGCCGCTCATGCCGCTGCGAGACGGCGGCTTTATCTGGGGTGTTCCGGGCGTGGGCGAGATATGGATGAATCCGGGCGCGCTTGGCGCTGCCGAAAAGCATGCCGGTCGAAACCTGGCAGTGGGGCGCACGACCGCGGATGCGGCCGGAGCCGCCAAGCCGGCTGTGAGGTTCGAGGCAGACGAGGGCATCGGGCGGAATGTGAGCATGTTCGACGAGCAGTCCGGAGTGCTGCTGTATCGGATCAACACTCTCGACAAGGCCACGCAGAACACCGTGACGAGCCGATTCATGTCGATGAGGCAGATGAACCTTCCATGGGTCGGCGGATCGGCGCCTGCATGGGCCGGAGTCGGCATCGCGCTCAGATATGAGGGCGTCAGTAACGTTGGTTTCGGGTATGGGGCGCCCGTATCGACGCCCACGGTGATGGTAGCTACGATACAGCGACTCGGCCCGACATGGGCCGTGGTCAAGTGACAGAGCTACGTAAATGTGCAG
>CAYYHF010000484.1:0-1655 GCA_964471415.1 uncultured Clostridia bacterium
GATAGGCGAAAAGCTGTCGTGAAATCCGACAGATAGTTGTTTCCGCATCGGTTGCCAATGCCGGTCGCGAACCTGTATCCTACGACCCAGCCTTTGCGCCAACCCTGGATCCTGGGGCCCAGGAAGCCGGCGAAGATGCGATAGTCCCCCTTGACGATGCCGATTCTGGGTTAAGGGGGATTTGCCTATGCCGGCCGGATCGGCAAGGCGCGCCCAGTAGAGGGCCATAGTCGCCGCGTGTATGGGCAGCGGACTTTCCGTCAGGAGATGCTGCAGGGAGTACGGCGTGGATGGCAGATGGCTCTACTACTGGATTGCGAAGTCCCGGGATGCGGAGAAGAGGAGTCTGCCGCGTTGGACGAAACCATCGAATCGGGGTCGGCAAGGCGGTTGTTGTTGTGAGGCCGGGGTTTGGCCCGGAGCTGCCTGCCGATGTAGTGAGGGCGATTGAGCTATGTTGAACGAGTCCAATGTTAGGCGCGTCTACTTGGCTTGCGGCAGCACGGACTTGCGCAAGTGCGTCGAATCCATAGAGCATGAAGAACATAGCCGCGACGATCAATGAAATAGCACAACTCCGGAAGGGAAACGAGCAGCTAAAGCAGCTGGCTGTTGAGCTGACCGCCAAGATCAACTGGTATGAGGAACAGCTCCGCTTGGGCCAACAGCGCCGGAACGAAGATCCCAGCGAGAGGACCGATTCCGACCAGCCACGGCTATTCAACGAGGCCGAGGCGGAAGACTAGCCTCTGTTGGCGGAACCCACAGTGGAGCAGATCGCTTGCAAGCATCGCAAATAGCGCGGACGCCGCGAGGCCCTGCTGGCAGACCTGCCTGTAGAAACGGTGGAGTACCGCCTCGCCGAGGAAGAGCGGATCTTCTTTCAGCGCGGAGGCCCCTGCATGAAATGCGCGTCCAGACCAGGCAGGAGATCAAGGTCATCCCCGCTCGGGTCGAGCCGGTGAAGCAAGAGTGCTTTGGGCAAGGTAATCCGCTATTGCCTGAACCGGTGGGAAAAAACCTCAAGCATTCATGCTGGACGGTCGCCTGGAGATCAGCACGACCGAATCGAACGCGCTATAGGGCGCTTTGTTGCGGGAAGGAACGCGCGCCTATTCGCGAATACCCCGCGCTGAGCGCGCCAGCGCCATGGTTTGCAGCATCGCGGAGACGGCCAAGAAGAAAGCGCTCGACCCACTCGGCTACCTCTGCTATCTCTTCGAGTGCATGCCGAATATGGACGATAAGGATCTATCCGCTCTCGACGAGCTGCTGCCGTATTCTCCATCCCTGTCTGATTCGTGCAGAGCGAAGCGCTGACGATGCAATCATGGCCGAACCCCCACGACAAAAGCCGCGTGGGGGCCATTTGACGCTGGTCGTTGCGCAGCAAAAGACGGTGACTCTCTTGCTGCAGTTCAACGAGAAGCCTGCGACTATTTTGGCGGCAGTTGGACTGAAGAAGGAGTCTGAGTATCAGGGGCGAATATATGTTCGGGCAGCGACATCCGGGGCTCGCGGTCGTGCTATAATTGAGGATATGCGGGACAGGGCGCGGGCCGCGGCGCGGGACAGGCCGCGGCATCGGGCGCGCTGCCAGGCGCCGCGCTGTGACGCGCGCCGGTTCGGATGTGTACGGGGGGGTGACAGGCAAT
>CAYYHF010000485.1:0-1653 GCA_964471415.1 uncultured Clostridia bacterium
GACCTGGACATGGCTGTGGAAGGCTTGCCATACTCACAGGATCAGCTACTGGGAATAGCCGAGCGATCGCTAGGCGGCGGGCTGGCTCTTGACCTGGTACCTTGGGAGGCTGCAAGCGCCCTGCTGCAAGAGCGCATCCTGTCGGAAGGGAGGGTTCTTTATGAGCGCGAGGAGTGAGCGCGCGTGTGAGCTGCGCGGTCTTCTTGTAGACATGCGCACAGATATGAAAGCCCTGGATCGGCTTTTCCGTGCGGTAGATCACACGAAGGTAGCTTCGCTCGATCGTGGTTCTGACGACATGACTATGTGGGCATTCGCCGCTTGGCTACATCATGTCTATACACGTGTGGAGTCGATCTTCACAAGAGTGGCTCAGGTTCTCGACCGCTACGTGACGCGTGCCGACGACTGGCATCGGCGCCTTCTTCTCAGCATGAGTGAACCCTTGGAAGGCGTGCGGCCGGCAGTGCTAACTGAATGCACTTTCGTGTGGCTAGATGAACTGCGCCGTTTTCGCCATCTCTTTCGACATGCCTACGGCGCAGAGCTTGATCGCGAGCGAGTGAAGGATCTGGTCATCCAGACCCTGCAGATGCGGCCAACACTGGATAAGGAGCTATGCCGTCTGGAGGCATTCGTCGAGGCCTTGGTAAAGCGCCACGAAGAGCAGGATGCGTGATAGACAAGCGCGTCTTCCCGATTGCTTCGAGCATACGGGGTTCGACCGCACGAAGACCACGGTAGCGACTATGGCAGCATCCGCGCCAGCGCCGCGGCAACGAATATGGCCGGAAGCATGTTGCCCACGTGAACCTTCTTCACGTCAAGTGTATTCATGCCGATCCCTACGATAAGGAGCCCGCCCACTGCGCCCATTTCGGTCATGACGGCATCGCTCAGAAAACCTTTCACAGCTGCAGCAGCAAGTGTGAGACCACCCTGGTACACCAGAATTGTAAGAGCGGAAAGGGCGACTCCTATGCCCATGGTGGCGCCAAACGCGATGGAGCAGAATCCGTCCATCAGGGCCTTGGTCATCAGGATCCGATAATCGCCGGATAGTCCGTCCTCTATGGAGCCTATGATGCTCATAGGCCCTACACAATAAAGCAAGCTCGCCGCCAGGAAACCGCCGGCCAGACCCGAACCGCCCTTCGCGAATCGTCTCTCGATACCGACAGCGATTCTCTCCAGGCGACCCTCAATGTCAAGCGCCGTTCCTATGGCTGTGCCGATCACTATGGCAAACAGTGCTACCAGCACGTTGCGAGTCTCGGCAGCCATCTTGAAGCCAATGAACACCGTGAAGATGCCGAGCCCCTGAATGATAGCCTGCGACATCCTCTCGGGCATGCGCTTCCCCACCGCCAGACCGACCGCGGTGCCCGCGACCACTGTAGCTGCGTTTATCAGCGTTCCTGTCATGGCGATACCTATGTCCTTCCTCTGATTGCAGCAGCCGAGTCCGAAAGATCAGGGTGACGGGAGGCTCCCGAACACTCCATACGGATCGAGCAGGACGACGCCTTCGGTGAGCGCCGCCACAGCCAAGGGGTTCCTGCTCACTACCATGCGTTCGAACTCGTCGCGCGTAAACGCTTTGGGCTCGATTCTAGCACCAACATCGCGGTACAGCAAGTCCGCCCGGGCAAG
>CAYYHF010000486.1:0-1652 GCA_964471415.1 uncultured Clostridia bacterium
CGCGCGCGGGCCTGAAAAGGCCCAACGGTGACCAGCCTAAGCCCTACGAGGGCTACGTTATCCGGGTCATGACACCCTGGGGTGCTTCTCCAGCTCCAGGCCCTGTCGCCGGGCATTAAACATGCTGATGAGGTAGGCAAGTGTGCTGGGCCGAACAAGCCGGGATAACATTGGCGAGGAGAGACAGTCGAAAGACTGCGTTACAAGCCCCTTACGGGGACTCCGAAAGGAGTGTATGAAATGGTATTTGTTCTGGACAAGCATCAAAAACCCCTTATGCCGTGCTCAGAGAAGCGGGCTAGATTGCTCATGGAGCGCGGCAGAGCGGTCGTTCATCGCATGGAGCCGTTTACCATACGGCTTAAAGACAGGATTCTCGCGCAAAGCGAGACTGAGCCGCTTCGCTTGAAGCTCGATCCCGGCTCAAAGACAACGGGCATGGCGGTAATGAGCGATGCCGGCAGAGTCATCTTCCTGGGCGAACTCAATCATAAGAAGGGAATCAAGATGGCTCTGGAGAGCAGGCGTAGTCTCCGGCGCGGGCGCAGGAATCGCAAGACGCGGTATCGCAAGCCGCGATTCCTCAATCGTACACGCGCGAAGGGATGGCTGCCGCCGTCTCTGGAGGCGCGGGTCGATCAAACTCTCAATGCCACGACGAAACTCCGCAGGCTACTTCCCATAGCGGCAATCTCCACGGAACACGTCAAGTTCGACACTCAGCTCATGGAAAACGCCGCGATCAACGGCGTGGAGTATCAACAGGGCGAACTCCTTGGATACGAGATCCGCGAATACCTGTTGGAGAAGTGGGGCCGCAAGTGCGCCTACTGCGGCGCGGAGAACGTGCCGCTGGAAATCGAGCATATCATCCCCAAGATCAGGGGCGGAAGCAACCGCCTGAGCAACCTGGCCATAGCCTGCACTCCGTGCAACCAGAAGAAGAACTCGCAAACAGCGGAGGAGTTCGGATTCCCCGAAATCCAGGCGCAGGCCAGAAAGCCGCTGAGAGACGCGGCGATGATGAACGCGACTCGATGGCGTCTCTTCGAGCGGTTGCGCGAGACAGGCCTGCCTGTCGAATGCGGCACGGGGGCCCGGACGAAAATGCAGCGCATCAAGCACAGACTGCCCAAAACCCATTACTACGATGCCTGCTGCGTGGGCGCAAGCACTCCTGATGTTGTGAGCGTCCAGGCGCGATATGCGGCGTTGTGGACAGCCACAGGCCGAGGGAAGCGGCAGATGTGCCAGACAGACAAGTATGGTTTCCCCAAGGCGCATAGAGCGAATCGTAAAGTGCAGTTCGGATTCCTGACCGGAGACATTGTGTCCGCCGATGTTCCGGCAGGCAAGTATCAAGGGACATGGCGCGGCAGGGCGACATGCCGTGCCAGCGGACAGTTCGATCTGCGAGACGGGCAGAAAACAATAGTCTGCCGAACCAACCATAAGCGCTGCCGCCTGATTCAGAGGGGCGATGGATGGCAGTATGAGCGTGTTCCTATTACTCGAAGGGAGGGATGAATGAATATGCAAGCGCTGGATGATTACCTGCTCGATGCCTATGACGAGCCGCAAGAGCAGGAGGAGCGAGAGCAGTTTCGCATCAAGAACGATGACGAGGCGAACTGGGCCATGCGCAAGATCGC
>CAYYHF010000487.1:0-1651 GCA_964471415.1 uncultured Clostridia bacterium
GCTTTCTCGAGCCGAGGAGCACTTGTGCCAGCTGCCCGGGGTGGCCCGGGCCAGAATCGTGCAGGGAGCAGATGGCGACGAGATCCACGTGATGGTTTCCGGGCATCTCGATCAGGACGAGATCAAGCGGATGAAAAAGGATATCGAGACCATTTACCTGCTGGATGTGGGTGAGCGGGTCGACTACCGGAAGGTAAGCATAGCGCAGGTGAGCGCTGCCGAGGACGACATGGCGCAATGCGCCGCGTCCAGGCCCGTGCTGAGCCGGATTTCTCTGGAATACGGCCCATCCCGCACTGTGACCGCCGAGATCCATCTTGATTACATGGGGCAGTCGCATGTAGGCACAGCGTCGGGGTGCTCCGACGGCGACCTCATATGTGACATAGTCAAGCTCGCCACAGTGGATGCGCTGGAGTCGATGATGGGCAATGGGTATCGCCTTCAGGCCAGCTGTGAGCTGTCGGGCGATCGGGTGGTTTCTGAGATCACCGTCACCGACGTATCCACGGGCCAACGAACCAGGTACATAGGAGCGGCCTACAGAAAAGACGACGTGCCCACATCCGTGGCGCGCTCAGTCCTGCAGGCCCTCAACCGCCAACTGCAACGCCTGGCGGTAACCCAGTGACAACGTGCCAGGACGGCGCAGGATAGCTTAGGGAAATACAGTGTGACTATTCCCGTCGCAGTGGACGAGATGAGAGCAGAAGATGAGCTGAGCCTCCCGAGTAGCGCAATAACATGGGGAGGTGAAGCCTGTGAAGAAGTTCGCTTTGGCCGGGTTCATCGCGGCCATCATGACCCTGCTGATGTCGGTCGTGGCTTTCGCCGACACGTTCCTGGTCAGGTAATCGCTGGAGACGCGTACGTTCCATGAGCGACCTTAACCCGCTGCGACGGGTCTTTTTTGAGCGTCGGGCTGCGCTTTGCAGCATGTATGGAAACGGAGGGGGAACTTGTGACGCGCGATCGACACATACTGCACGATGCATACGCTCTGGCCATAATCCTGGCTGCCGCTCTAGCCATCGTACACACGGTCCGCTGGGAAGTGCCGCTCGCGTCGGCCATTGTGTTCGTTTCGCTTCTGTGGGCATCGTCGCTGTCAGTCATCGTTCTGCGCACTACTGTGGTCGTGATGATGCTTCCTGTGATGATGGCATGTATTATCAAGTTCGATGCAGGCACTTCGGCGATCCTTGCGATGCTTGGCAGCATTAGCGTCCAGGAGTTCAGGATAATCCGCGAGAACAACACCCCATACTTGACAGCGCTCAAACTGGTGTTGAATAGGGCGATCACCGCGCTGTGCGCAATAAGCGCCTGGTTCGCTTTCCACGCCGTATGGCCCGGGCGTGAGGTGGCGCTCGGCGATCCTCGGTTTGCCGTGGCAGCGGTTGCGCTGGGTCTGGTGTGGGTGATAGCCTCAGGGATTATCGTCAACTTCCAGATACTGCTGTCTGAACCGGTGCTACGGTTAAAAATCGACCCATCGATCGTGCTGGGCTCGGTGAGTTCAGTGGCGCCGTCAGTTGTGATGGGCCTCATGGCCACAGCTGTGTACCAATACGGAGGCCTTGCGGCTTTTGCCCTTGCCGAGTTATTCTTTGTCTCGAACAAGAACTACACCCAGCGCGCGCTGGTTCAG
>CAYYHF010000488.1:0-1639 GCA_964471415.1 uncultured Clostridia bacterium
TGGCCACGTTCGAGGCCGACATGAGAGAGCACAAGGATGAGCTCACTGCGCTAAGGATCTTCTACGATCAGCCCTATCGCCTCCGAGAACTCACCATTGAAATGGTCAGGGAGGTCCTTGAACGCCTTAAGGCCGACAGGCCCGCCCTTGCCCCGGCACGCGTCTGGAACGCATTTGCACAGCTGGATGACAATGTTCCGGCCACCCCGAAGGGAGAGCTCGTAGTCCTTGTCTCACTACTCCGCAGAATCGTGGGACTCGATGAACATCTGACGGCCTTCGATGGACTTGTTAATCGGCGCTTCCAGGATTGGGTGTTTAAGCGGCACCGCGGCGATGCCCCGAAATTCACTGAAGAGCAGATGAACTGGCTGCATATGATCCGAGACCACATTGCTATGAGTTTTCACATTGCGTCCGAGGATCTGGACTTGTCGCCTTTCGATAGGCAGGGCGGGTTGGGGAGGTTCTATCAGTTGTTTGGGCGTGAGTACTTGGGAGTGCTTGAGGAGCTTAATGAGGTGTTGGTGGCGTGACAATGAACTCCAGCGAATTTGGCAACCTTCCGGATGGCTGGGCGGAGACACGGTTGCCTGAGATCGCGTTGATCAACCCGAAACCAACAGCCGTACTAGATGATGGATTGTATGCTTCGTTTCTGCCGATGAAGGCGGTAGAAGCGATATCAGGACGAGCCGATCTGAGCGAGGAGCGCAGAATCCGTGAAGTTCGTAAAGGGTACACGTGCTTCTACAACGGAGATGTTCTATGGGCGAAGATCACCCCATGCATGGAGAACGGCAAGGCCGCGGTAGTGCGCAATCTCAAGAACGGCGTTGGCTTCGGCTCGACGGAATTCCATGTCCTGCGGCCGCTTGCCCGCAGGGTGCTAGCCGAATGGCTGTTCTTCTTTCTGATCCAACAATCCGTCCGCCGAGATGCACGAAAGAACATGACGGGGTCTGCTGGTCAGCTACGCGTGCCTACTACGTATCTCGCCGACCTCGCCCTTCCGCTGCCTTCTCTAGTTGAACAACGCGCCATCGTCGCCAAGATCGAGGCTCTCTTCAGTGAGCTAGACAAGGGCATCGAGCAGCTCCAGACCATCAAGCAGCAGCTCAAGCAGTATCGTCAGGCGGTTCTCAAGGCTGCCTTCGAGGGCAAACTCACCGCTGCTTGGCGGGCTGAACGGCAGGCGGCAGGTACCTTGTCCAGTGCTGACGAGCTACTAGAGCAGATCAGAAAGGAGCGCGAGGAGAGCTACAGGCGGCGTCTCCTTGAATGGAAGGAGGCAGTTGATGAATGGGAGGCTGGAGGGGGCACAGATGCTGGACGCAAGAGACCGGCCAAACCAGTCAGACCGGAACAACTCCCTCCATTTAGCCACGACGATCTAACCGAGCTACCTTGCCAGGTGCGAGGTTGGGCCTGGGAACGCCTGGGAAACGTACTTCACGAGTTCTTCGACGGCCCATTCGGCACTAACCTGAAAACGAGGGACTATGTCGAATCGGGTGTCCTGGTAGTAAGGCTCGAAAACATAGGCGTGCAGAGCTACCTGGGGAACAAGCAGAGCTTCGTAACTGAAGGCAAATATCAGGAGCTCAAGAAGCATCATGTCTCTGGTGGGGAGATCATA
>CAYYHF010000489.1:0-1632 GCA_964471415.1 uncultured Clostridia bacterium
TGTTTGGAGGTAGTGAGATGGCAGGCAGCCAGTACGAACAGGTACTCGCCAGGCTTCGCGAGGCTTCCCGCATTCTCAAGCTCGAGCCGGGCATCTTCGAGATCCTGGCCGAGCCCGAGCGCACGCTGGAAACAGCGCTTCCGGTGGAGATGGACGATGGCAGTATAAAGGTGTTCATGGGATACCGGTGCCAGCACTCCACAGTACGCGGTCCGGCAAAGGGCGGGGTTCGCTATGCCATGGACGTTTGCATGGACGAGGTCAAAGCCCTAGCTTCCTGGATGACTTGGAAATGCGCAGTGGCCGGCATACCCTACGGCGGCGGCAAGGGCGGTATACGGGTTGATCCGCAGAAACTGTCGCCTAACGAGCTGAAAAGACTCACCCGGCGGTATGTGTACGCCATCCTCCCCATCATAGGCCCGGAAAAGGACATTCCGGCGCCTGACATGGGAACCAACGCACAGATAATGGGCTGGTTCGTCGACACGTATTCTGCGTTCGCCGGCGTGCTCAGCCCGGGCGTTGTCACCGGGAAGCCCGTTCCCATCGGAGGTTCCATCGGGCGCCGCGAGGCCACCGGCAGAGGCGTGGTCTTCGCCGTGCGGGAGCTGCTGGCGAGATTGGGCAAGAAACCATCCGAGGTCACTTGCGCCGTTCAGGGATATGGAAACGTGGGATCCATCACCGCGGAACTCGCCCACGAATTAGGCTGCAAAGTGGTAGGAGTCAGCGACATCACAGGCGGAGTATACAACCCGGCGGGGCTTGACGTGCCGGCGATCAGCAAGTACGTCGCAGAGCACAAGTTCATCGAGGGCTATACTGCTCCCAACGTGAGCATCATCTCCAACGAGCAACTTCTCACGCTGGACGTCGACCTTCTCATCCCCGCCGCGCTGCAGGGGCAGATCACCGAAGCCAACGCCGACCGAATCAGGGCCAAGTTCATCGTGGAGGGCGCCAACGGACCCACATCCGCTGAGGCCGACCGAATCCTGGAGGACAAGGGCGTGCTCGTGGTTCCCGACATCCTGGCCAACGGAGGCGGCGTTGTCTGCTCCTACTTCGAGTGGGTGCAGAATCTGCAGAACTTCTACTGGACTGAAGAAGAAGTCAACACCAGGCTCGACTCCATCATGACCCGCAGTTTCGCCGAGGTGTGGGACTTCGCGAACCAGCACGATGTGTCGATGCGCACCGGCGCCTACGTTCTCTCCATCGCCAAGGTCGCCGAGGCTATCAGGATGCGGGGGATTTTCCCGTGATCGAAGCGGATTGACGCCTCGACACCCAAAAGCCCCAAAGCAATCAGTTGAAAGCTCACGAGCCCTTGGCATGCCCTGTGGGCGCGGCCAAGGGCTCTGCCCGTCTGTGGATATTCCCTGTCCTTCGTCAAATGGCGCCCACGTGTGTCTTCTCGGCGGCAATCCCAAGTCAAAGAAGGACTTCGGGAAGGCTTCGTTCATGTGTGAGGCTCCTGCATTCCACCAGGGGCCTCGCCCATTGGCGGCGGACCTCCATGCGCGCTCCTCCGTCAGTCCACGTTTCATCAGGTTGCGTGCTCGCGTATAGGAGCGTTTCCACTGACGCCAGAGGATGCACCGAAGCTTCCGCCGGAGCCATCCGTCC
>CAYYHF010000490.1:0-1616 GCA_964471415.1 uncultured Clostridia bacterium
GGGCGTCCACGATGTCAAGCGCCATAGTCGCCAAGGTTGCGAAGATCAAAGGCCTAGAGAAGATGCCGGTGGAGAGAGGAGTCTAGGATCCCGGTCTTGACAAAATGCTGCCCAAAGGCCGAGATCACAGCGGAATGCTTGGAGAATGAGAGATCCTGGCTAAGCTGCGATCCGCCTTCACAAGCAGATCTGCTACGTCTGGCGCAGTCACAGACTAACGCCCTCCCTTCGGACATTCAGCAGGAACGGCGTGTTGCCGGAGCGATACTCGTCGATTCCCATGGGAACCACGGAGATGACTGTGTCGTGTCTAAGGGACAGGTCTGCGATGGCTGCAGAGTAGTGTCGTCTCTCCCGAACGCCCTCACAGTCCCGAAGCAGAAGCACTAGATCGATGTCGGAACCTGGCACCGCCGTGCCCCGGGCGTGAGAACCGAAGAGAACAAGACCCAGGAAGCGGTCGCCGCAGATTCCCCGCAACGTGGCTTCGGTTTGGCCAAGGATAGTCTGGAGGCGAGATGAGACGGCATGCGGTCGCCCAATAGCGTCTGTGTCTATGCCCATCTGAAGCGCACCTCCATTCGCGCTTGCTACTGCTGTCATTGTACCAGACTCACGCGAGCAAATGCCTTACCGTGCCGCAATGGCAGGTCACACGGTGAGCGATACTTCGATGGTCTCCTGGGAGCCACGCGGGCTACAGAAAAGGGTCCCACTGACGTTGTCGAAGGTGATTCTCGCACCCTCGGACGTCTTCGTCTTCACCACGTCGAGGGAGACGAGCGGCCGCGAGAAGGAATAGCGAATCCGACCAAGAATCACACCTCGATGCCGCAGCTTTCCGGGCGCAACAGGCGGTCGATCATGAAAGGCGCCGAGAATATGCAGCAAATGCGCAGACGCGAGAGGAGCTGAACTCGCTTTACGATGAAAGTCGCCGAACTGAGATCCACAATCCGAGAGCACTCCAAGGAACAACTTGAGTTACTCGTTGTCGAGCTCTACAAGGCGATGCCGAAGGCTCTGAAGGAAGAGCACGACATAGACGCACTTGTGCGACGTCCAGATGCTCAAGAGATCCGGCGTGTCAAGTCGTCAAAGCAGGAAGTCCTCGATTTCGACTGCGTAGCCGGCGAGGCCCGCACGTTTATAGACTATGCTTCACGCCAGTACTACTTCGCGCCCAATATGTACGTCCCCAAAAGAGAGAGGCCAAAATGGAGGTTCGTGGCGAAACGCCTATACCGCAGCCTCGTGCAGTGCGCCGCCGACCCCGAGAACCTCGAAGAGGCGGCAAACCTAGTTGAAGAGCTGTATATGCTGCTATGCGAGGCATATCGCGTCTATCTGTTCAACACCGAAGACCCCTTTCCGTCAGTCGGCATCCCGCAAGTCGAGTTTCTCCGTCAAACGCTGGCGCTCAGAAACAGACATATGGACAAGGACCAGTTCGTGCGCAAGGCAGTCGCATTGGCGGCCGATGGCTCATGCAGCCGATGGACGTCCACAACCGATATCCTCTTCGTAGCCCTTGAATTCATGACCATTCCCGATTTGAAGCTTCGCGCCGTAGCCGCCGCTCGCGAACTCATCGCCGAGCGACAGAGGGCCTGCAG
>CAYYHF010000491.1:0-1615 GCA_964471415.1 uncultured Clostridia bacterium
AGCAGTGACTTCGCCTCGTCCAGTTGCCGATAGGCAAAGCCTGCGGGCCAGTGAGACTTGGCGATTTCCAGTGCCTCTCCCGTAGTGAACTCCCGGCGATAACCATCCATGTCCTCGAACTGGGCTGCGACCATGGCGTAGACCATAGCCGTATATCGTTCATCGAGTCTGAGCGTCCACTCAAAACGCTCCCGCATAAAGCCGCGCACTTCAGCCTTGCGGTACACAGCTTCTACATCGGCCATGGTCACGACATAGGGCGGCCTATCGAGACGTTGACGCACAAGAGTAACCAGCTCCAAGCAGAACTGCTGGATAAGGGCTGGGTGATAGTTCGTGTAGCATAGGATGCGTAGAGCGACATCCTCACCAAGCGCGAAACCGATGGCCGCCATCGGCCCCTGGATGAGTTCCAAGGCGGCGCGCGGCTCCAGTGGCCCCACCACCAGTTCGTTCCCTAGCTGGGCGAACGGATGGTTCGGCCGTGCACAGAAACGCTGCACACTGTGCAAGCCACAAAAGACCACTTTGAACCGCCCTTGGCTAGCGTCGATGATCCGCCTGAGCTCATGTACTTCGGGGAAATTCTCCTTGGCATCTGCCTGAAGGAAGCTGTCTGCCTCGTCGAGCAGGACTAGAATGCGCATCGTCGGCTTTTGCTCGAGCACATCCAGAACGCGTCTGCCCAACGCGTCCGGTGACTCGCTGGCAGTCGGCTGCACTATCCTAGCCGTCGCCAAGTCATCACGTAGTCTCACCCAGATGTCGCGGGCAAGGTGATGACCCTCCGGATCGCCCAACGTCTTGATATCCTCGTAAAGGACGAAAACGCCCTGCTCAGGGCAATGGTAGGTGCGTTGTACTGTCCGCAACAGTGCCGACTTGCCAAACTGGCGGCCACCGTACACAAGTGATGTCCCCATCGGCTTCGCTATGTCGACCACCATATGGTGGCGACCCTTGAAGATCTCGGGTGGTATGGCCCCAGAGGAGCGATAGGGGTTGGCGTAGCCCCAAGTAACCCCGCAGCTGATAGCGGCAGGAAGCCGAGTCTGGCGCCGCGAGGCCAAAAAGTGGAGAAGTACCTCGTCGATGAGTAGAGCGCTCATCTTGTGCTGCCGACAGTAGGCACTCCATTCCTCTCGCTGCAGCTGGGTGAGGCGCCCGAAGAACAGGATAATCGGATTGGAGGCACTCAGCCCAAACCTGGTGATCGCCTGAGCGAGCATCTCCGCACTCGGGCGATCACGCGCCAAGACCACATCGTAGTGATCCCGACATAGAGAGCCCCACTCCGGAAGTGGCGAAAGCGTACCAGCCTTCATGGTTGCCGCGAAATGTGCGGCCTGCTCTTCGATCCTCTTCATACTGACATTAGGTTCATGAAAGCCCAAGTATGTGAGCACTTGCGTAATGTTGCGCCGCATCATGCCGCTCGCTGTCAGCGTATCCTGCCGTTTGATCCACCAGTAGGCCCTGAGTCCATCGTCAATCTCAGAATCCCGGGCCCCCGGCACCTGACCCATGTCGATCCCCAAACCGCGCTTGCGGTTCGTGAGCATATTGACGAGCTTCTCGCCGTGGCGCTGCAATGCCTGCTGAATGTCCTCCTGCA
>CAYYHF010000492.1:0-1615 GCA_964471415.1 uncultured Clostridia bacterium
ACGGTCGCTGATCCGCCCGCGGGCTGGCCGGGGTATGGGCCGGATCTCCGAGAATTCGTGCGCGCAAAGCCCGCGATTGTGATGGATGTTGCCGCTTCAGGGCTCATGGACGACCCTGAGATGAACGATCCAACGTTACTCAGCAATTTGACCAATTCCGTGTGGTTGATCCTGCATGATAGCGTGGACGCAAAGAAAGTGGGCGACTCCGTACGCGAATGGCACAGGAGCAACAACCCCAACTCTCCCGGAACCATAGGTTACAATGTGCTGAAGGACGAGATTGAGCAGGTTCAAGTCATCGGCGATTCGTCAGCCAACAGCATTGCAGTGGTGTCGATTCTTCTCTTGACACTCTCAGGTCTTGGCTTCGCCGGACACACGATGTTCAGCGTAAGCTCCCGCCGTTCGGAATGGGCGCTTCGCATGGCGACAGGAGCTACAAAGGGCCAGCTAATGGCGCAGGTCGTCATCGAGACGCTCTTGGTTCTGCTGCTGGCCGCCGCCATCAGCATCGGGTTGGTGAGCGGGTTTGTGCCCACTATCACCGAAGGCGGAGGATGGTGGCAAGACACCGGATGGTTTGAGTCGACTGCCGCAGTTCTGCTGGTTGCTTCGATCATACTGTGCGCTCTGGCGGCGGCCGACCCGGTAAGGCGCGTTGCCAGGGTGGAGTGCGCTTCGATTCTCAAGGAAGACTTGTAGGATACGGCGGCCGCTCTCTGATCGTGATCAGCTGGGCCTGGTGATTGTCCGTGCTCCAGCAGTATCACGACACTTCAGTGCCAAGGACGTTGAGCCGCCGAGACGGGGTGGGTCGATCGGGTTTGAAAGAACGAGCTTCCTACTAGAGACGCCACGGTTGTCTCGAGTGGGTCACCGCCCCCTTAGCATGTCTGTCTTCGCTCCTCATAGTGCATTTGGTGAACGATTCTACCCTGCGTGCGAACAGTGCTTGAAATCTCCAACTCCGAACATCCCACCAGCCTGCGTCTGCGATTCGTAGTATGTGGCATCCATTGTCTAGTTTGCTCCCGTTTCCATGCACCTCCTGTTCGGCCACTGCCATTCGCTGAGCCTTGGCGCAAGAGGCAGGCTATCGTTGCGTATCGATGCTTTTGACCACCGCATTGATCCGCTTCCTTACCTTCTGATAGTCGACCTCTGCCCACGCTTCGAGCATTTGAGAACCTTCGTCAGCATCGCGCGCCCGCCCTGCATGATCAGGTCGTCCGCTCCCCCCAGAATGGCCGCGATCTCGCATTCGGGAAGATCCTTGACGTTGCCCGGGTCGAGACGAAACTGCACTCGTTCCCTGCGCCGACTCATCTTCCTGACCCCCATTCACAGAACAGGCTGGTGTAAAGCCGACCAGCCTGGGGCGCCTCCCAGGAATCCTCGGACTGAAGTCCGGAGAGGATGTCAAAGAAATGGTGGCGCCCCTGCTGTACCTTCCCACGAGAGAGGACGGCACGTTCTAGGGCCAACAGTTGCTGACAATGGACTGCACAAAGGCCCTGATATCACCTAGTCGATTTTGGAGTATCTCATTAATCTGGCTGTCATCCACTTCATCGTACATGCGGACAATGCGATTCCGGAATCGAGCCATCGA
>CAYYHF010000493.1:0-1600 GCA_964471415.1 uncultured Clostridia bacterium
ATCGCCGCCGCCGTAGCGAGAGCCCTGGACGGCTGCGACACGACGAAGGCGTTGATCCATCCCAGCCGTGCCGCAACCTCCCACAGCGCCACAAAGGCCACCAACAGCACCGCCCGGGCAGTAGCGACCAGTATGCGACGCCTCACCAGACCTCGCAAGAACGCCTCATGCTCACACGACGGCTTGAACCGATCCGACTGAGCCGGCTGGTCGCCACGCCCAGTCAGCCCAGATCGACTACACAGCTGCGGGGGCCCACTCGCCTTCGCCTGCACGCTCGCTTCCTCCCGCGACTGCGCGGCCATCCTCGGTCAGCTCCTTCCAGATAGCGTTGAAGTAGGTGCGAAACTCGGGCGCTTCCCGGCGCCCAATAGGCGTCTGCCGCTCACAAGTAAGGCTGATTCTGTGGCTGGACTTGATCCTTCCCGGCCTCCTGCTCATCACGAGCACCCTGTCGGACATGGCTATCGCCTCCGAGATGTCGTGTGTCACCATGAGCGCCGTGAGTCGCTCCGCCCTCATGATCCGGTACAGATCCTCGGACACCTCAAGCCTGGTCTGATAATCCAAAGCCGACAGAGGTTCATCCAAGAGCAGCACATCCGGGCGAGTCGCAAGTGTTCGGATAAGCGCTGCGCGCTGCCGCATCCCACCCGAAAGGTGACGCGGATAGTGGCGCTCGAACTCGCCTAGGCCGTACGCAGTAAGCATGCGCCTGACCGTTTCGACACTCTCGCGTGTCACCGCCCGCTGCACCTCGAGCCCAAGGAGGGCGTTGCCCAGTATGGTGCGCCATTCATAAAGACAGTCCTGCTGGAGCATGTAGCCTACGTGCCCGCTGGGCCCGGCGACCGCCTCGCCGCAGACCTCGACGCTCCCGGACGTTGGCTTGATCAGGCCGGCAACCAGCGACAGCACCGTGCTCTTCCCGCATCCGCTGGGGCCCACCACCGCCACGAACTCCTGCGGGGCCACCTCCAGGCTTGTGTTGGCGAGAGCCACAGTCTCGGCTTCCCGGGTGTGGTAAGTCATCCACACCCGGTCTAGCCTGATCGCGCTGGAGCCCGCCCCGTTCACTCCACCGCTCATTTCGTCTTCAGCGCGGCTCGCGTAATCTCAGTCGTCATCAGCGCATTTGCCGGAACCGTGGCCTTCAGTTCGCCCGCCGACGCCATTACCTCCTGCAACCGCATAAAGCCGCTCGGCGATACCTCGGGCGTTTTGGGCCAAGTCCCCTGATCCCGATAGCGCTGCACAATTCGGGCGATCACATCAAGCTTCGTGTCCGGGAAGTAAGGTCGGATGACCTCCGCCGTCTCGGCCGGGGTGTGGTCCTCCACCCACTTCATGCCCCTGTCAAGCGCCCGAGTAAACCGGATCAGCATGTCACGATCCCGCACCAGCTGGCTCCGTCTCACATGGTAGACGGTGTACATGATCTCCCCGCCTAGAACCCCCATGGACGCAACGATCTTGCCCTGCCCCGCCATCTCCAGTTCGGTCATAGCCGGCTCAAACTGAGCAATGTAGTCGCCTGTCCCGGCTGCGAAGGCTCCCGGCGCCGCCGCAAAGGCCAGACTGGTTATGATCTTCACATCCT
>CAYYHF010000494.1:0-1585 GCA_964471415.1 uncultured Clostridia bacterium
GCTCACCCTGGCCCTGGATCCCGAGCGGATCGGCTTTGACGAAACGCAGGACATCCTCAAGGTCATGAAGGCGCCCGAAGCCGCCGAGTAGGTCACGCGCCACCCGCAGCCCCGCCCTCACCGGCGGGGCTTTTCGTTTCCGCCAATCGCGGTTCCAGCCCCATGCCCGCCATGCGCTCTAGGGCCACGGCGACGTACTTGGGCTCTAGCGCCTGTTGTGCTATACTAGGCCCATGACACCAAGAAATCGCGTCACCAAGACCTGCCAAGTTTGCGGCTCGGCGTTCGAGGTAAGGGCCTACCGCGCTGAAACCGCTCGCTATTGCTCCAAGTCCTGCTGGGCGCGCCGCAACGCTCCGAACCAGCGCGTCTGCCCCGCCTGTGGTCGCCCATTCTTCACCTACCAGCGGCGCCAGGTCTTCTGCTCTCGCTCGTGTGCCCGTCGCGGCAGGCGCAGCAACGCCTACAAAGATGGCCGCTCCTTGGAGCGCGACCGCGCCAGACTCGGTGTCCGCCTCCGCGAGTGGCGCGAGGCTGTCTACGCCCGCGACGCCTACACCTGCCAGCAGTGCGGGCAAACTGGCCCGCTCCATGCCCACCACATCGAGCCGTGGGCTTCTGCCCCCGCGTTGCGCTTCGATGTCGCCAACGGCGTCACACTCTGCGAGTCGTGCCACGGCGCTATTCACGGGAAGGATTTCGGCACTCGCCGGCACAAGACCTGCCCCGACTGTGGAGCCACCACCAAGGGGCGCGGCAAGGAAGGGCGCTGCCGATCCTGCGCTATTGCCCATTGGCACCGCTCTCGATCAACTGTGGCGTGAGGCCCATACCTGACAATCGCTCTAGAATGACTGCCGCATACGATTCGGAAATCTCCATCCCACAGCACACCCGTCCGGTTTGCTCACTCCCCACCATCGTGGTCCCCGAGCCAAGAAAAAGGTCCAGGACGATCTCGCCTTTAGCGCTACTGTTCTCTATCGCCTTAACGGCCAAGGGCACGGGCTTTTGTGTGGGGTGCTGGTAGTTCTCCCCGCTTTCTGAGCTCACCTGCCAGAGAGTTGTCTGTGCCTTGTCCCCATACCAAGCGGGAACCTGCCCACGACGAAATGCGTAGAAGCACGGCTCGTGCTGGTACTTATACTGCGCGAAGTTGAACGCCGGCCTGCTCTTGGCCCAGATGATCTGCGCCCGAATCTCATACCCGACATCGTCAAGTGCCGCTGCAAAGATGTCCTGGGTGTTCGCAGCGTGCCACACATACCACGCCGCCGATGGCTGGCAGACGCCGACAGCATTGCCAAGACCCGCCACGAGAAAGGCCGCAAGGTTGGCGCCCCGGAGATCGTCGCCCTCTATCTGCTCAAATCTAGGGCGAAGCAGCCCGGCTCGTTTCAGCGCCAGTTTGCGCTCGTCCCATGCGCCCGCACCAGTATCTCGGTAGGAGATGCCATACGGCGGGTCCGTGAATAACATCGCCGCCCGTTCGCCCCCCATCAGCCGCGCCACGTCCGTCTCGCTCGTCGAATCCCCGCACAGCAGCCGGTGCGCTTTGCCCGGCGTGGTCTGCGATGGTATCTCC
>CAYYHF010000495.1:0-1580 GCA_964471415.1 uncultured Clostridia bacterium
GCAACGACGATGGCGTCATGGTGCCCCTGCCCTTCGCTTTCCCATTCTATGGCGAAGCAAAGACGAGGGTTGGCATCTGCGACAATGGTTATCTCACATTCGATCCCGATTCGCTGAGGGGCGCCTTCAGGAACCGCCCTATTCCCGATTCAGACAGGCCCAACGACATTCTGGCCGCGTTCTGGTTCGATCTGGTTCCCGATAGGGGCGGCGAGATCTACTACTATCACGATTCGGCGCGAGGCCGCTTCATCGTCGAATACAAGAACATGCCAACGTGGAACAGGGAGACGAGCTACACATTCCAGATTATCCTGTATCCTGATGGCGCTATCCTGTTCCAGTATCTCGAGATGATCGGAGAGTTGACCAGGGCCACTGTGGGCATTGAAAACGGCGCAGGCACAGACGGCCTTCAGGTAGCCTTCAATGCGCCGTATATCGAGGACCAACTGGCAGTAGGATTCGCCCCAGTGAAGCGAATCCTCAGGGTTAATCCCGCGAGTGGGTACCTGATGCCAGGAAGAAGTCAGGAGATCATGCTCACAGTCGGGTCTCCCGATGCTGGATATGGCACCTATTCGTTCTGCCTGTGGGTAATGTCAGATGACCCGTATCGTCCGCTTGCGACTATCCCAGTAACGCTCAAGTTCAATGCCGCGCCTGCCGTCCAGATCACGGCGCCGGTGGGCGACGAGACATGGGCCGGCATGCAGGAGATCAGGTGGACAGCGTCCGACCCGGACGATGCCGCGGACGCGCTCACGGTCGACCTCTACTGGTCGCGCAACGGCGGAGAGTGGAACGAGATCGCGAAGGGCCTTGCCAACACCGGTTCCTACATGTGGAACACGGCCGGCGTGGGCCTGGGTGGCGATGCGTTCCGCGTGCGGATCGTTGTCACGGATCCTGCGGGCCAAGCCGCGGAGATCATAAGCGAGCCCTTCACCATCGTTAACGATGCGCCGACCGCGGCATTCACCTTCTCGCCATCGCCAGCTACGGTGACGAGCCTTGTCGAGTTCGTGGACGAATCCACCGATGACGGCGAGATCATCGCCTGGCACTGGGAGTTCGGCGATGGCGCTGAGAGCGCTGAACGCAATCCGAAACACCAGTACAGCGCCAAGGGCCAGTTCACTGTCAAGCTGACGGTGACCGACAACGGAGGGCTGACCGGGGTGTGCGAAAAGCAGATCCAGGTGGTCAACGTGGCGCCCACGGTGAGGATCATAAGCCCCTCGGCGGGTGAGACCTGGACCAGGGCGAGGGAGATCGAATACGAGGCCAGCGATCCTGATGGCGATCCGCTCGCGATCCGGCTGGAGTACGATCGCCTCGGCGATACGGCGGGCTGGCAGCTGATCGCGGAGAATCGGGAAAACACGGGCAAGTACCTCTGGGACATCTCCAAGCTCGCCAAGGGCGGCGAGTACAAGGTACGCGTTGCCGCATCCGATCCCGATGGCGGCACGGCTGAGGCGATCAGCGGCGAGTTCACTATCATCGTTCTCAAGCATATGGCGACGGCCGCTCCCAACCCAGCAAAAGACTCAGTGACGTTCTACTACGACATCGAA
>CAYYHF010000496.1:0-1576 GCA_964471415.1 uncultured Clostridia bacterium
GACATGATCTTGCCCATTTCCACGCGAATGTCGGTGACTGCCGACTTGACGCGCTCAAAGCTCTCCATCGCGTCGGGGTCTACGCCCGCAAACGCCTCCGGTGTGGCCGCGAAAACTGCCTCGCGGATGGCCGCTTTCCGCTCCATTTCGGTCAACGCGTCCGCTGCCTTGCCGATAGACTGTGCGTATTCCGCGTAGGCCGTTTTGCTATCGATGATGATCCCCAAGTTGTCCAGAATCATCGGGCTGGCCCTGCCGATACCTGTCACGATGTCATTGAACGCCTGTGCCGTACTTAGGCCCATCTCGCGACCTCGTAGCTGGGCCACCTGCAGCAGTTTGTTCATATCCTCGACATCATCGGCCACTCCTAGCCGCATAGCTCGCGAGCTGGCAGCCATTAAGTCCATCTCGGAGATCGTTCGCCTGGATGTCTGCTGCAGTTGGCTCAGCATCGCATCGGCACCTGTCCCCGCCAACCTCCGAAACGCCTCCTCGGTACGCTCTGCCGCTGCCCCCAGCTCTGCCAGATCATAGGCCTGCTTCGCGATAGCGCCCATGCTTGCCATACCAAACAGGCCCGCAACGCCTCCTAGACCGCCAGAGATAGCCGAGGCTACCTGGTCGGCTTGGCGTTTCATGTCACGGGTTGTTTTATCGAACGTCTGCCCGGCTTGGCGCATTTTGCGTTCGTATTGGGTTGTTTCCGCGCCGACAGTTGCAAATAGTCTTGCGGCTTCGCTTGCCATTTGTGCCTATATGCTCCTATAATCTATCTATCACATTACAGAACAAAGGCGGTTTTATCATGGAAGACGCAATCGTTATTGTCGCTGGAGTTGTTACCGGACTCACGCTTCTACTTGCTATCGCCGCGCTGTTGCGTGGGTTCGTGCAATGGCTCATCGGTATCAATGACTTAGGGCGCCTGCTGCATAACAACAACGACCTCTTGCGCCACCAGAACGAACTGCTTGCCAAGCTCGCGGGTGAGCCTACTCCCGATCCCGGCGCCGCGACTTCTTCGCCTTCAACTTCGCGGCCTCAATAGCCTGATCCTGTAGCGCCGCCTTATACCTGTCATAGCCGCACCACTGCACCATTTCGGCCATGCTCAGGCGCGGCTCCAGTTCAGCGACCGTCAAACCCAGCCGTTCCGCTAACTCATATGTCTTGAACAGGATCGGTTTCCGGCTGAAACGTGGCCTCGGCTTCGTCTACCGCCTCTTGCGACAGTTGCCCACGCCCGGTCAGCCCCGAAATGCGCGCGCAGACATTAATCAGGTCGCTCACCGGCCCCGTCGCTTTCATCCGCAACCCCGCCGCCTGGTCGTAGGTCAACTGTGGCTCGACCACGCTGTGCTGGAGCAGCAGAATCTCCCACCGCTCGCCGTCCCACTTGTCGCTTGCGCCACAATCGTCGGTCATCTCGCGGTGTTCTTTGCGCGAAATGGCCCGCAGCTTGACCGTGCCCAGCCCCGCAATGGTGACTACCTCCGCCGTATCTTGCGCGTCTGGCAGCCCCAGCAGTTCCTCAAGTGTGCTTATTTTCGCCATGTTACGTCCTTGATACCGC
>CAYYHF010000497.1:0-1575 GCA_964471415.1 uncultured Clostridia bacterium
TTCATCGTAAGGGATCCCTTGCAGCGCTCGGTATTCCTGGCGAAAAGCACCTATCAGCAGCACATACTCGTGGGGCACCCCGAGGTGAGAGTGCCTGCGATACGCAACACGGTCCGTGACGCCGACTACATATTCTACAGCTCCCAGAGCAATGATTGTAACGTGTATGTCAAATCCGGGGCAGATCGAGCTTATCCTTCCATGTCGTTGAGAGTGGTCGTCCGCTTTCCGGATCCGGATTCAGGGGAGGTCATATCTGCGTGGATCGTGAGGCGACTTTCAACATCGGATGCTTCGGGAGGGATGCTCTATGATAGGCAGCGCGACCGCAAACCTAAGCGTTAACTACGACCCGAGGGGCGATGTGCTGTACATTTCCGTTGGCGCGCCTCGTCCTTCATATTGCGAAGAACCTGAAGCTGGCGTGCTGTTTCGCTATGCCTTCGATGATGGAGCCTTCACCGGAGTGACTATCCTTGCATTCAAGCAGCGCTGGGGTTCGGGCACTCTTCCTTGTGTCAGATTTCCGGTCCCTGTTGATCTCAGTGCGGTAGCAGGAACTCTCTAGGAAATGGGTATTCTGCAGACCCGGCTCGCGCGGGCTGGGCTTGTTCGTACATTACACCTGGGTGTGAATCCCCAGCAGTGTACGGGCTCCGCATACGCTATGGCATCGCAGAGCAAGACGAACTAGTCGGTGTGGGCATCGTTGTGTGGAATGGTATACCCAGGGCGCGTTCTAGGCTTGAGAAACTCTTGGTAGAGCTTGAGATTCCAACAGACCTTTCTTCTGAGTGTCCAAGTCTGCACAAATGGGCGAGACTTGCGGGGAACGATACGAATGGAATCGGCGCGCTTGTCGCGATTCGCAATGCCTTCGTCACTCTGCTCAAGTACGATGGGCCGATCTACTCCAGACTGCGGAATGGTCTCACGAGGGAGGTCCGAGTCGAGAAACCCTGGGTGCCTGACTAGGGCCCGGGTTCGGCAAGCGCGGATGCCACTGATTGTGATCAGGCCTCAGCTACGACAAGATGTGGCCGCCGATGATATGCGAAAGCGTTGGGATTGGTCAGGGTGTTCTGGGTCGGGCCCAGTGCGTTCAAGGATACGGCCCATCGCAACATGAGGCGCTGGTGGCTCGCTTATGATGCAGGCGCCGGGTGGGACTGGGGAAGCCTGGAGCACCTCGTTACGTGGGCCGGCAGGCGCTACATGGAGGCAGGCGGCCGTCTTGCAAAGGCGTTCGCCGGCTCGCTCCAGAGCAGCAAGTCCATCGTGCACGGTTGTCTCCCTCAGACTCACGTATTCAGCAAGCACGTGGCGCCCGCGCTTGAGAATGGCAAAACCGGCTACGTGCTCGTAGACTCATTGCGCTACGAGATGGCCCGCGAACTCGCAGGTGAACTGGCTGGAGAATATGAAGTCAGCCTTTCGTCGGCGATTGCGACTGTGCCTACCATAACCGAGATCGGCATGGCCGCGCTCATGCCCGGGGCTGAGAACGGTGTCAAAGTGGCACTTACCGCCAACGGTAGGCTTGCACTGGAAGTCGGCGGCGCCCTGCTCAAAGAC
>CAYYHF010000498.1:0-1559 GCA_964471415.1 uncultured Clostridia bacterium
CCGACGGATGCCTCTACCTCATCTATCCGGGCAAGGACGTCGCTTGTAATCTCCCTTGATGACACTTGACCCTGAGCCAGCATGTCGTGGAGTTCGTGCAGAGTCATATGACACAGCCTTGCGTTGATGTTGTCGCTCATGCCTCGCTCCCCTCCCCGGTATCGATTATCCTGGGTACCCGGAAGAACTCGCCCTGCCTGTCGGGGGCGTTGGCGAGCGCCTCTTCCTGCGAAAGCGAAGGCTCAGCGCGGTCGTCACGGTACACATTCACCGTGTTCAGCACGTGGGACAAGGGCTCGACGTCGGCCCTGTCAATCCCCGCCAGCTTCTCCATATAGTCAATTATCTCCGCGAGGTCATGAGCAATCCGCGCAAGCTCATCATCATTGAGACTCAGCCTCGCAAGGTCCGCAAGACGAGCAGTCTCTTCCCTAGATAACGACAATTCACTCACCATCCTGCATGATCAAGCATGTCCACAAAGTCCTGTTCGGAAAGGACCGTGACTCCAAGCTCCCTCGCCCGGGTCAACTTGGACCCCGCGTCCTCTCCTGCCACAACATAGTCAGTCTTCCGGCTGACGGAAGATGAAGCGTGTCCGCCCAAGAGTTCCACCATCTCCTCCGCCCGCTGCCTGGTGAACCGCTCAAGCGTTCCAGTGAACACAAACGTTCTGCCCTCAAACTCCGATCTGTCGATGCCGGGCGCCTCTGAACGGGCAGGCGCCTCATCGGCCATCCTCACACCCGCATCGGCAAGTCGAAGGATGGCTGCCCGATTCCCTTCAGACTCGAAGAATGCGACCACGCTGTCGGCTATCGCCGCGCCAACCGTGGGCACCTCCAGCAGATCGGCGTGAGTCGCACTGGCCAGCGCATCCATGGAGCCGAAGTATCCGGCCAGCAGTTTGGCCACATTCTCGCCTACATGCCGGATTCCGAGCGCGAAAATCACCCGGTAGAGCGGATTGGTCCTGCTCTTGTCAATAGCCGCCGCCAGATTGGCCGCCGACTTCTCCCCCATGCGTTCAAGCCCCTCGAGCTGCTCCCGAGTAAGGCTGTAGATGTCCGCCACGTCGTGAACCAGCCCGGCCGCGAGCAACCGTTCGACAGTGGACGGCCCCAGCCCGTCGATGTTCATGGCGTCGCGCGAGGCGAAGTGTATCAAACCTTCGCGTATCCTAGCAGGGCATGATAGGTTGACACACCTGGTGGCTGCCTCCCCCGCCTCCCGCGCAACTTCAGATCCGCATTCGGGGCAGGCCGCCGGCATAACGAACTCCTGCTCCCGGCCAGTGCGCCTCTCGGTGAGCACCCTCACTACCTCCGGGATAACATCGCCGGCCCGCTGTATGATCACTCTATCGCCAATTCGGATATCCTTGCCCCGCACATAGTCCTGATTGTGCAACGACGCGCGGCTCACAGTGACCCCGCCTACATCCGCGGGCTCAAACTCCGCTGTGGGAGTCAACACTCCTGTGCGTCCAACCTTCACCACGATATCGCGCACCGTCGTTTCCGCCTGCTCAGCAGGGTACTTGTAGGCCGTAGCCCATC
>CAYYHF010000499.1:0-1556 GCA_964471415.1 uncultured Clostridia bacterium
GTACGCAAGATACGAGTACCGTTGACCATGCTGTTTCACGCAGTCCGAGCATTGAAACGAGCATTGGACCGCCCGCAATGCTCGTTCTATTGCTCGCGAGCATTAGGTGAGCGTTCATATGAAGTTTCGCCGTGATCCGCTGGGTTATACCTGCTGAGTGGACGGACGACAAGCCGAAAGGCCGATTCGCGAGGGAGGTTCTCGCTGTCATGTTGCTCACCTGTGGACGCTGAGACTATACGCTCGGCAGGCTAGCGGCGCGCAGCCGACCCTGGAAGAGACGGAGGCGCCCGGCTACACTCAACGTTGATGCCGGGTGACGTCAGGCAGCATCTCGAAACCCATCTGCCGAAAGTGCGAATCAAATGTGAAAGCTTTGCTGCATCCGATTCTCAACATGATAGCGAAACTCAGGCAGTCAACGAAGCTGAAGTCCTTGTCACCGTACTTCTGCGCGAGCTGCCAGGCAGCTTCCTCGTCTGTCGGCTCTGGGCGGACGTACCGGAGGGCCTTGCTCTCTCGAATGGCGGCGCCTATTGCTATTGCATCCTCATGTGCCCTGCAGAAGTAGGCGTACACCTCGGAGAACACGAAGTTCGTGGTCAGCATCTGAACCCTGAGGCCCCGTATGTGCTCCGGAGTGAAGAAGCTCTTTGCCGCCTCGTGATACTGGTCGCCCGCGTCATACAGCGCGATGAATGCGGAGGTGTCGACAAACAGCCATTCAGCGGAGCGTATCATCGGCGGCGCCTCCGTCTTCCGCAGGCATCCCTGGGCGATCAGGTCCAGAAGGCCTCGACCCGTAGATGTAGCGATCGTGATCGGTAGACCCGTCTCTGCGTCCTGTCGTCACGGCGCTTGCAGCGATACGGAACAAGGGGTCTCCCTCCGTGATTACGTCCGCGCCTCCCATTTCCTTGTCGATGAGAGCCCGGACTACTTCCGCCATGCTCGTGTTGTACTTGGCCGCGCTTTCTTTGAGAAACAGGTACCTGGCCTCGTCCAGGTAGAGTTGCGTCCTGTACTTATCCTTTCTTTCCATATCATCCACCCCTACTGCAGCATACTGTATTACAGCAGATCCGTCAATCATCTGTCTCCAATGGGTCCAGTCGCAAGATCGCATACTGCGTTCGGGCTTGATCCGGCCTCCGGCGGCGTGCAGGAACTCTTGCACGGCGCCGCGAAACATGGATAGCAATCACCCTGGGAGCAGGCAGGAGGCATGGACGGTGTTGCAGGATGCTGAACAGGTTATCGGGGCTCAGCTGGCCCCCGGCGAGACCGCCATCTGGACTGGCAGGCCCAGGACCGGGCTGGTCTTTCGCCCGTATGACTTGCCAGTCACCATCTTCAGCGCCATATGGCTGATGATGGCGATCTACATAACCGGCGCCGCCAGGTCCATGGGCAGAGGCATGAATCCGGGCGGGTTCAGGATCACGAGCAACCCCTTCACGGGCCGTCCCATGTTCATGCAACCACTGGCCATATTCGATATTGTAGGGTTCCTCTTCATCGCACTGGGGCTTTACCTACTGCTTGGCCGGTTTTTC
>CAYYHF010000500.1:0-1552 GCA_964471415.1 uncultured Clostridia bacterium
ATCGTCTTCGGAGGAACCGGGCGCGGGGTGGACCTGATCATATTCGGCGCCCTGATAGTCATTGTGGCGTGTTTCCAGCCCCAGGGGATAATCGGCCTCATAAGGTTGTTCGGGCGCCGCACGCAGAAGGGAGGTATGGGCGGTGACGACAAGAGCATGCGAGACGCGAAAGCCTCTTCTTGAAGTCAAAGGGCTGACTATGAAATTCGGATCGCTGGCGGCAAATGAGGACATTGACTTCGACGTGTTCCCGGGAGAGATCGTGGGCCTTATCGGACCGAACGGCGCCGGCAAGACCACCTGCTTCAACTGCATGACAGGGTTTTTGCAGCCTACCGCAGGATCAGTCCGGTTTTCGGGCACCGACATCACCCGATGGGCGCCGTACGACATCGCCCGCCTCGGGCTTGTACGTACGTTCCAGATAGTACACACGTTCCGCGATATGACCGTCTTGGAGAACGTAGTCACATCTTCGTTTGTCGAGACGAGGAGCGCCAAGGACGCCCTGGCAACGGCGGACCGAGTGATCGAGCTCACAGGGCTCGGACCTCTGCGCGACAAACTGGCAGCCAGCCTCACAATCGCCGACAAGAAGAGGTTGGAGATCGCGAGGGCGCTGGCGACGAAACCGCGCCTAGTCATGCTGGACGAGACAATGGCAGGGCTGAACCAGACCGAGATCAGGGAGGCAATGGACCTGTGCCTGCGTCTTAAGGAAGACGGCATGACTCTTGTGGTGGTAGAGCACATCATGGAGGCATTGATGCCCATATCCGACCGCGTGGTAGTGCTTGATTCAGGTCGCAAGATCATGGAAGGGACGCCCGAAGAAGTCGCATCGGACGAGAGAGTGATAAGGGCGTATTTGGGGGATGCCTACAATGTTGCAGGTTAGGTCGCTTAAGGCGGGTTACGATGGGGTACCGGTCGTATTCGGAGTAGATTTCGAAGTCGGGCAGGGAGAGATTGTGGCGGTCGTCGGGTCGAACGGCGCCGGCAAGACCACTATTCTCCGAGCTGTGTCGGGCTTGATCCGGCCCATGGAGGGCGCGGTTGAGTTTCTCGGCAAGCCCATGCAGCGGATGCGGGCGCACGAGATTACATCCTTAGGAGTAGCTCACGTCCCGGAAGGCAGGCGCGTGTTTGCAAAAATGAGCGTCGAAGACAACCTTCTTCTTGGCGCACATATAGTCCGGGAGCAGTCCACAGTAGCCCAGACACTGCAGGAGGTGTATGAAGTCTTTCCAGTGCTGCACAATCGGCGCGCCCAGAAGGCGGAAACCCTTTCAGGCGGCGAACAGCAGATGCTGGCTGTGGGACGAGGGCTGATGTCGCGGCCGAAGCTACTCATGGTAGACGAGATCTCGCTGGGGCTCATGCCGACGATGGTAGACCGAGTGCTCCAGGTTCTGCGCGAGATCCGAGACCGCGGCGTGACAGTGCTCATGGTAGAGCAGAAGGTGGAAAAGGCCCTTGCTATGGCCGACAGAGCCTATGTGCTCCAAACAGGCAGGGTCGCCATGAGCGGCACTGGTCGCGAGCTACTTGA
>CAYYHF010000501.1:0-1535 GCA_964471415.1 uncultured Clostridia bacterium
CCTATCCGCATGTGGCAGACCACATCGCGGTCTGCATCGCCACCCTCGCCGAGATCGGTGCCCAAAATGTGCCCTCGCTTCTCGTTCTGAACAAATGCGACCGCGGCTCGGCCGACAACGCAATCACTCACTTGACCGAGCAATATCCCCAGGCCATACCGGTTTCAGCCCACACCGGATACGGCATACCTTTATTGAAACAGGCCATTATAGAGGAGCTGCAGAAATGCTGCACGTTGTGGCGACTCCCATCGGCAACCTCGCGGACCTGAGTCCGCGGGCATTGGATACGCTGAAAGCCGCCGACCTGATCGCCTGCGAGGATACGCGGCGCACCTGGGCGCTCTTGAGCGCCTTCCAAATCCCGCGCCCTGAAATGATCTCATACCGGCAGGGCAACGAAGAGCGCGCGGGTGAACATATTATGCGGGCGCTGCAGGCCGGACGGAACGTGGCACTCTGCTCCGACGGCGGCTACCCCGGCATCAGCGATCCCGGCTATCGCATCATCCGCCGCGTTGCTCAGAACAACCTTGCATTCAATGTAATACCCGGAGCATCCGCCGTGGAACTGGCGCTGCTTTACTCTGGACTGCCGACATCCAGCTTCACCTTCAAGGGATTTCCGCCGCGCAACCCCGGTGCGCTGCGCCGTTTCTTCGAGGAGGAGGCTCAGGCCCCCCACACCCTGATTTTCTTTGAGTCCCCCTTCCGCGTATCGCATTCGCTCAAGGCCGCCCTGGAAGTTCTGGGCGACCGCGAGGCCGCAGTGTGCATCGAGCTTACCAAAGCCTACGAGCGCGTACATCGCGACTATCTCGCTGCCCTGATCCCGCTCTTTGACAACAAGCCCGCCAAAGGCGAGATCACCATCGTCGTTGCCGGTGCCAACCCGAAATTCGCGCGTTAGTCCATGCGGACGACACAGCCCTCCTTCACCAAGGCAAGGCTACGGAGGGCAAAAGGCCGTCCGCGCCTACTTCCGTAGCAAACCCGCACTCTCCCTGTTGCCCGCCCTGGGTTAATTCGATGGTTGGGCGATCTTGAAGATCCAGGCACACTCGCAAGGCATGTTGCCGGGATTGACTGCAGGCATCTGGATCGTGAGCTTACCGCCTTCACAGGCGAATTTAACAGGCAACGTGCTACCGAGCAAGGAGACAGCCTTGGCCTCGGCGACATGCTCTATGACCAGCACCTCCTGCGGCCAGCGAAAACAGATCGCATAGAGCGCGTCGGGTTTGCGCGTGAAGTACACTTTGGCCTCACGCATGTTCTTGGGCCGGTGCCGCCAGGCGGTGGTGGCGTAGATCGCCTCGCCGTTGACCTCCAGCCACCTTCCCATGTCGAGCAGCCGCTGCTGCATGATCACCGGGATCAAACCGTCAGCCTTCGGGCCGATGTTGAGCAATAGGTTGCCGCCACGGCTGACCTTGTCGACCAGGTTTTCGACGCACTGGGCGGAGGTCATGTAATGCTCTGTGGTTTCGAAACGGTTGTACCCGAAAGAGCCGCCGATGCCGCGACACTCCTCC
>CAYYHF010000502.1:0-1534 GCA_964471415.1 uncultured Clostridia bacterium
AACCAAGCCCGAGAGCGGCAAATCGCGTGGCGCCGACGGAGGTTGGGAGGCCCGTCCGCTGTCGCAGATAGGCGGCTAGGTCGAGCCGCTGCTCAAGAGTCTATGCTATGGGAAAGCAATGTGGGAATAGACGCTTCGCGCTCCGTAGTGTGCAACCTATATGCGCCATACGCTGCATGTTCATCGCAAAATGTGCGCCTAGCTGGCCTTTTGCGATGTGATCGTTCTCCGAACAGGTTTTTGCGGATGTGTCGCGAATCCGGACAATGGGTGGTGCATAACGGAACGTATATCCGCATAAACGCGGAGGATGGGATAACTTGATGGCCGCAACGGCCTACAGTGGGATGATATGGCTGACACATGGGCCATTATGCTAGCATGTGACATGTTCAGTCAGCCAAGATGGGGGTATATGTTATGTCTGTATCGCCTCAGGCGTTCTATGCACTTATACGATCGATTATAAACCAACCATTGCTCGATTTCGGGACGCATCGCCAAAAACGTGTTCCGAAAAGGGACACCTAGAATTTCCCATCAACCCTGCGATCCGGGGCTGCGCTTTTCCTGCTGCCAGGCTTCGCGTCGTCAATGACCGAAACCGAGCGCCCCCATGGGAACGGGTTCATTTCGCTTTGGATGTGGTTGGCTATATACGCGGGAGCGTCACTCAGGCGCGCCCTTCCAGACCATTCGGCTGTACCGAAAGGCGGTGTCCTTGTCATGCCAGACCGTTGCGACCATTCGCACATCGGCTGTGTTGCGAGTGTGCCGATCTTCAGGGGATTGCCCCGCGATACTCTGCTGCAACTGGCTGCGGCGGTAAGGCATAAGCAGTTCGCACGGGGCGCGCTCATCGCATCCTACGGCGATCCTATCGACAACCTCATAGTGGTCGCATCGGGCCGGCTGAGGGTTGTGCACGCGTCGCCCTCTGGGAGGGAGCAGATCGTGCGTGAGGTCGGCCCGGGTGAGTTCCTGGGCGAACTGGGGCTGGTCGCGGCTGCCCGGTACGACGGCGACGTTATCGCCGCCGACGATACTCAGGCCTGTATGCTCTCAAAAGTTGCAGTTCGTGAGGCGGTATTGTCCAGCCCCGAGGCTTCCATACGGCTGGTTGAGTCACTGGCTCGTCGGCTTGCCCGGGCGGAGCAGGTAATGGGCGATCTGGGCGCCCGCGATGTAGGCCAGCGGTTGGCGGCGGAATTGGTCCGCGCCGCCCGGGGCGCCTGCGAATGCTCAGGGAGGCGCGAGTCCGACACTGTGATCCTGCCCGGCCCGTGGGCCGAAATGGCGTCCCGCCTGGGAACTACACCTGAAAGCCTCAGCCGCAGGCTGCGAGCCTTTGAAGACGAAGGACTCATATCCCGTCCCTTCCCTGAATCCGAATCTGACCCCGACGGGGCTCGACGTGTTGTCATCATCGACCTGGAACGGCTAAGTGAAATAGCCGGCCTCTAGATCACCCGCACAGCGCTATGCAGCGCCGGCGCCTCTGGGACATACTCCAGGATCAGCATGTATTCCATCA
>CAYYHF010000503.1:0-1533 GCA_964471415.1 uncultured Clostridia bacterium
GTATTCCGACTACGGAGGCAGTGCTGATGATCTTGCCCGAACCCTGCTGGATCATGACAGGCGCCACCGCGCGCGTACAGTAGAACACGCCTTTGAGGTTGACGTCGATGACACGCTCCCACTGGTCGTCAGTCATCTTTACAAGCATGGCGTCCGCCGTGATCCCGGCGTTATTGACCAGGATGTCTATCCGTCCGAACCTTTCCATAGCACGATCCACCATCGCACGAACACTCTCGGGATCAGTAACGTCTACCCCTACCCATGTGACTGTCCCGCCGGCATCGGAAATAGCCTTCGCGGTATCGGCCGCAGCCTGCTCGTTAATGTCGCATACAACTACCTTTGCGCCTTCCTGCGCGAACAGGATCGCTGCTTCCCTGCCCAGGCCGCGACCGGATCCGGTTATGACAGCCACCTTGTCTTTCAGTCGCATCAGAATGAGTCCCTCCTTATGGTCAACAGTACGATCAACCGTCGTCAGCTCTCGGTATCCTGACGAAGTATTCGGAAGCCACAGGCCGTGCCGGCTGTAACCGTGCCGGTTGCAGCCACATCGGCTCGTGATGATGTCTGGGACTATGCGGGCTACTCTGACAATAATGTGAGGGCGTTACACGAAGGTAACTCGCGGGTTACAGATAAGTTACAACTTGCAGGTTTAGGTTGTGGTTGCAGGTTGCGGTTAGGTAGTTGACAGCCTGACGCGTTCCAGGACAACTGCACTGTCGCGGCTGGGATTCACACCCATCTCCGACTGGAGCGCCGCCTCGCACCGCTCGTAGGCTCGTAGTGCCATAGACCTATTGCCGCGCTCAAGGTAGCAGAGCATCAGGAGGCGATATGCCTCCTCCCAGCACATGTCGCGTGCGAGAATCGATTCACACACGTCTATGCATTCCTCGATGTCATGCCCGCCGTAGAGCAGTTCGGCAAAGCTCTGCGCTGCACGCAGATACACGGCCTGCAGGCGCTCACGCTCCACTATGGCCCAGTCTTCGTACAGACACTCCTGCAGAAAGTCGCCGCGATGCAGACTGATTGCGCTTCTGTACAGATCGCACGCTCCCTGCGGATCGAAGGGCGCCAGCTTGCCGGCCTTGGCCACAAGGCTCTCGAACTCGTCCGCATCCACCCACGCTCCGGACAGAGGGTTGAGCCCGTACAGAGGCCCATCGCGATTGATTAAGAAGGAGTTGAGTCGCGGCGGCCTGCCCGGCTCGATCACATTGAGCATGGCGTTGAAGACCACCTTGAAATGACTGGATGCCGCATCCGTATCCAGCCCCGGCCAGAGGGCGTCGAGGATCTGATCCTTGTGCAGATATCGTTTGCGGTTCACAATCAGCAGCTGAAATAGGCTGCGTGCCTTCTCCCGCTGCCACTCGCGGCTCGACACCTCCTCAGTGCCTCTGTAGAGCACGAAACGCCCTAGAGTGCGCACATGCAGCGTATAGCCCGGGTGATACTCAACGGACGGAAGACCCGTAGCCGAGTGAAGCCAGGCCACATGCTCGCGGTCGATCCCCAAAC
>CAYYHF010000504.1:0-1527 GCA_964471415.1 uncultured Clostridia bacterium
CATCGGGCAGCACTATCCCAAGCCGGGCTGGGTAGAGCATGACCCCATGGAGATCTGGGGCACTCAGTTGGCAACGGCTCATGAGGTCATGGCCCGAGCAGGAGTATCGGCAGGCGACATCGCCGCCATCGGCATAGCCAACCAGCGCGAAACGACTGTTCTTTGGGACCGAGCTACAGGCCGACCGGTGGCTAACGCCATCGTGTGGCAGTGCAGGCGGACGGCCGGATGTTGCGACCAATTGCGAGCGGCCGGGGAGGCCGCGGGTATTGCCGAGAAGACGGGGCTAGTAGTCGATGCGTATTTTTCCGGCACTAAGATCAAGTGGCTGCTTGAAAATACGCCCGGTCTTTCGGCGCGCGCCCGGCGAGGCGAGATCCTCTTCGGCACCGTGGACACGTGGCTCATCTGGAACCTCACGGGCGGACGCGCACACGTTACCGATTACTCCAATGCTTCCCGCACGATGCTGTTTAACATACACACCCTCGACTGGGACGATGATATTCTTGCTCTGCTCGGCATTCCCAGGGCGATGCTGCCTGAGGTGAGGCCATCCAGCGGCGTGATCGGACGTACGGCTCCGGGGCTGTTTGAGGTGGAGTTGCCTATAGCGGGCGCGGCCGGCGACCAGCAGGCGGCTCTGTTCGGCCAGGCCTGCTTCGCTCCTGGGACGGCCAAGAACACTTACGGCACTGGGTGCTTCATGCTGATGAACACCGGCGAACAGGCGGTCCGGTCGAAGAGCAATCTGCTCACTACGATCGCATGGGGCATCGATGGAAAGGTGGAGTACGCCCTCGAAGGCAGTGTGTTCATTGGTGGCGCCGTGATCCAGTGGCTCCGGGACGGCATTGGGATCATCGACACTGCGGCTGAATCAGAGGAATATGCACGGCGCGTGCCGGATACAGGAGGAGTCTACATCGTCCCGGCCTTTGTGGGATTGGGCGCTCCGCACTGGGATGCGTACGCTCGCGGCACAATCGTGGGGATCACGCGCGGGACCCAACGGGAACACTTGGCAAGAGCCGCGCTGGAGGCGATCTGCTACCAGACGCGCGATGTGATTCAGGCCATGGCCGCCGACAGCGGCATCGCCCTGGCCGAGCTTCGGGTAGACGGGGGCGCGGCACGCAACGATTTCCTGATGCAATTCCAATCGGACATACTTGGCGTGCCGGTAAAGCGGCCCCGTGTGATCGAGACCACAGCTTTGGGCGCTGCCTACCTTGCTGGACTGGGCATTGGGCTCTGGAGCGGAAGGGAGGAGATCGCCGCCAAGTGGCAGCAAGAGACGGAGTTCGTCCCGGTCATGTCCGGGGAGGACAGGGACCGGCTTTACCGGGGATGGGTTAGGGCGGTGGGCAGATCGCTCGCGTGGGAGACCCAGTCTCAGCCGTGCGCCATCGGAGCGGAGGCGGTCGGCGCGCAGGCGGCAGAGGCGCGGGCAAAGCTGGAGGCGGAGGAGTAGGGGGTAGTTCTTCTGTGCAACCGAGGCGCATTGCGGCTGATGTAGTGATTATT
>CAYYHF010000505.1:0-1525 GCA_964471415.1 uncultured Clostridia bacterium
ATTTGATTGTCGATTCCGTAATAGGTCATCACACGCACAGTGGGACTGGCCTGCCCGAACCGGTCCACTCGCCCTTCTCTCTGTTCGTGCCGAGTGGGGTTCCAGGAAAGATCGTAGTGTATCACCGCGTTGAAGTGATCCTGAAGGTTGATGCCTTCCGACAGGCAGTCGGTAGCTACCAGCACCCGTCTGGGGCACCGGGCCAGCTCCGCAACTCGAATCTCCCTCTCGGCCGGCGGCAACAGACCGGTAACGGCAACCACGGCAATGTCGGGGAGCAGGCGCTTGCGCAGTTCATCCCTGACATACTCTGCCGTTGGGATAAACCGGCAGAACAGAATGGGATTGTGGCCGTCCTCGATGAACGTGCGCACATGGTCGACCATCCGGAGCAACTTGGCGTCCTTGCCGCCTGCAAGCGCCTGCGCTTCAGCGGCCATACGCATAAGGCGCCGTCTAGCGCTGTCCTCGTTTGAGTCCGACACCTGACTGCCCGCCACAACGTCGATCGCCTCGAATAGCTGCTCCTCCGGGCTGATATCCAGCACTGTTTGGCGTCCGATCTCGTCCGCAGCTTCGGCGCTGTCGGTGTCGGTCACCCTAGCTCGGGTCTTCAGAGTGGCCACAGCCGCCATCGGGCTTGATGCAAGGGCTCTGAGGAGTGCAAGCGCAGACCACCACCGTACCCTCTGCTGATGGATACTGCCCGACTCATCTTCCACCGACTCTCTGACGTAGTCTATGGCCTTATCGAACAGCCTGCGGTAATCGCCATGCAGCGTGTAGTGGTCCTCTCTAGAATCGCGTTTGGGAAAACAGGTCACCGCCTTTATGTATGAGACGATATCAATCCGCCGCCTCTGCACCAAGTGCATGGCGACCCGCCTTCGATAGCGCTCGTTCTCCGGCCCCCTCAGGTCGTTGGGCAAATCGGCGAACCCGGCATCAAGCAACGTGATCAGCGAGCGGAAGGCGCCTTCCTTCCCGCTGTGAGGTGTAGCAGTCACAAGGATCAAGTGACGGTTGGGGTCCACCGAGAGGCCCGACACCAGTTCATGCCGCTGATGCCTGCCAAAGCCCCGTTCGTAGCCAAACGCGCAGGTATGAGCTTCGTCCACGATCACGAACTCAGGCGCACTCCGCAGGAACTCCTCCCGGCGTCTGTCCGATTTGATGAAGTCCATCGACACCACAACGTGAGGGTACACGTGGAAGAGCGACTCGCCCACTGCACAGTCCCGTTCCAGCCTCGCAGCCGTGCTTGCCAGTACCAGCTCGGCATCAATGTGGAACTTGTCGGCCAGCTCTCTCTGCCACTGTTCGGCCAGGTGAGGCGGGCATAGCACAGCCGTTCTCGCTATCTCTCCTCTGTCTAGCAGTTCACGGGCAACGAGACACGCCTCGATGGTCTTGCCCACGCCCACATCATCCGCGATGAGCAGGCGAACAGGGTCGAGTTTCAGAGCCATGAGCAACGGAACCAGTTGATAGGGTCTGGGGTCCACGGCTATCCTGCCGAGACTTC
>CAYYHF010000506.1:0-1522 GCA_964471415.1 uncultured Clostridia bacterium
TGGCAACGGTCGATGAAGCAGGAATCCCGCGACTTCAGTCGTGGGAGGTTCAAGGCCTCCATCTGGAACACCGAATGGTGTTCCTGCAGCAGCACAAGGTCAACGGCATACGGGGAGAATAGATCCTGAAGCGGCGACAGGAGTCGGGCATAGACTCGATGAAGCGCGTTCGCCGCTAGGTATAAGTCGAATTCGGCCAACACAACGCCCACGTCTATGTCGGTCAGCGGATCGCTGATAGTAACCTCCTCGCCGAGAAGGATTCGCCAGGCGCTTTTGGATTGGGAGCCGAACAGGTAGCACAAACTAACGCCGTGTGTCTCACAGACGGCCGCCAAAGCGCCTTCTCTAGCGGCGCCATCAGTAGCCAACGCCCATCCCTCCCTCACTCCATCCAGTATTGTCACGGTTTGCGCAATAGATGAGTTCTGCCCATCCCTCCCACTCTCCTGCTGGAGATCGCGGAGCAGTCCCGCAGGAACCGGCCCACTTGCGCAGAATCGCCCGCAGCCGTAGGGGGCTTTGGAGGAAGCCCGCAGGATAGACGATGTCCGCATGGCCTCCGATGCCGCGCGGCATGCATCCTCACCCATATGCGACCATATTATATGGTGGTCGTCAACCATGAATTGGGACAACTCGTTCCGGGGATGCAACCAAGGGTTGCTCGGCCCCGCAGGGTGGACTTTCTGGGGCGGCTGAACTAGAGTAAGATACAGGCGAGGAAAGCGGGGGATGGGCGATGGACAAGCGGGATGCCATAAGGCTCACTTCATTGTCGACCAAGGCGGGCTGAGCGGCGAAGATAGGTCCGGAGGACCTAACGCTGGCCTTAGCTGGGCTTATCCACCGCGCCGACCCCAACTTGATCGCCGGGTTCGAAGGTTCGGAGGACGCGGGTGTCTACAAGCTGACGGACGATATCGCTATCGTGCAGACGTGCGATTTCTTTACTCCGATTTTGGATGACCCTTACGAGTTCGGGCAGGTAGCGGCGGCAAATTCGCTGTCCGATGTATACGCCATGGGGGCAAAGCCGCTCATAGCGATGAACATAGTGTGCTACCCGTGTTCTCTGGGCATGGACACACTTCGCGAGATCCTGCGCGGCGGCGCCGAGAAAGTATGGGAGTCGGGAGCGCTCCTTGTGGGCGGGCACTCAGTGGACGACCGCGAGCCCAAGTACGGCTTGTCGGTCACGGGCATTGTCCACCCCGACCGCGTTGTGCTCAACCGCGGAGTTCTGCCCGGCGATGCGATAGTACTGACCAAACCGCTCGGCATCGGGATAGTCGCCACGGCTCACAAGGCGGGGAAGGCCGATTCGGATGCCCCGCGCCGTCTATACCAGGTCATGTCGGCCCTGAACGCAGGGGCGTCCCAGGCCATGCTGGAAGCGGAAGCCCATGCATGTACCGATGTCACCGGCTTTGGCTTCCTGGGCCACCTCATGGAGATGGCGGGGGCATCGGGTGTTTCGTTCGTAGTAGACGCCGACCAGATTCCGCTGATAGAAGGGACT
>CAYYHF010000507.1:0-1520 GCA_964471415.1 uncultured Clostridia bacterium
GGCGCTGTCAGGCGATTTGGAGCACGGGAAGACCTATACTTATGGTCTCAAGGAAAAGGGAGTGGGCCTATGTTACTGCGATGTGATGCATAAGCACGTTCCCAAGGCCGCCATTGACAGACTCCAGTCTCTGGAGAACCAGATCGTTGCAGGCAAAATCAGAGTGGAAAAAGGCAAGTAGTCTTCAGGACGGGGCGTCTTGCAGTACGCCCCGTTGCGCTTTCGGGAGGTAATCGTGATTGTCGGGGCGCGTTCCTGTCATTGAAATGAGCGGCATAACCAAGAAATTCCCTGGCGTGATCGCCAACGATCGCATCGATTTCGCAGCCTATGCTGGATGCATACATGCATTAGTCGGTGAAAACGGCGCAGGAAAGACCACCCTGATGAATGTGCTTTGCGGCCTAGTCAAGCCGGATGAAGGCACAATCCGAGTCCGCGGGGAGCCTGTGTCGTTCGGAAGCCCAAAGGACTCAATCGCCAACGGCATCGGCATGGTCCACCAGCATTTCATGTTGGTTCCCTCATACACTGTTGCGCAGAACATCGTCCTGGGCCAGGAGCCTCGAAAGGGCCTTTTCCTAGATGTGTCCGCAGCTCGCGCTCGCGTAGGGAGCATTTCCGCTCAGTACGGAATGACTGTCGATGTTGACGCCAAAGTGGCTGATCTCTCAGTGGGAGTCAGGCAGCGAGTGGAAATACTCAAGCTCCTCTACAGAGGATTGGACGTTCTCATACTGGACGAACCAACGGCAGTGCTGACACCGCAAGAGAGTTCGGCGCTGTTTGCAGCGCTTCAAGCCCTGGCGAAGGATGGGCGAACGGTCATCCTCATAACACATAAGCTGCCTGAAGTCCTAGCGATCTCCGACCATGTAACCGTGCTCCGCAAAGGCCGTGTAGTAGGCAGTATGAAAACAGAGGATGTCAGCATGGATCAGCTTGCGGCATTGATGGTAGGCAAGAACGTATCTCTCACCGTAGAGAAGAGCCCGGCCCAGCCCCAAGACGAAGCGCTTTGTGTACGTAACCTCGTTGTCGCGGATAACCGAGGGTTACCGGCCGTGCAAGGAGTTTCCTTCGCAGCCCGTTCGGGCGAGATACTGAGCATAGCAGGTGTCGAAGGTAATGGACAGACTGAGCTGGTAGAGGCTCTAGTCGGCTTGAGGCCTACAGTCTCCGGACAGATCGTGCTGGGCGGACAGGATGTGTCGGGCTCTACGCTCAGGCGCCGGCGTGAGATGGGGATCAGCCTTGTTCCTGAAGATCGGATGAAGACAGGGCTCGCGTTGGAGGCAACTGTCGCAGAAAACCTCATAATGGGCCGGCACTACACCGAGCCGATAGCGCGCAGAGGTCGGTTTCAACCTGGTCGCGTATGGGAGTACGCACAGTCTCTCATCGCAAGCTACGATATCCGGGTCCCTCACCCAGCCGTGCCTGCCAAAGCTCTATCCGGAGGCAATCTTCAGAAGATGGTCGTGGCTCGGGAGTTCTCCAGACGCAGTCAACTGTACGTA
>CAYYHF010000508.1:0-1518 GCA_964471415.1 uncultured Clostridia bacterium
GAACGCTTCGACGGCACGCTTCCAGAAGGGATCCTCGCGCTGCTCGCCGATCCGGGAATCGGCGGTGTGGGGCTGTTTGCCCGCAACGCGCAGGGCCCTGAGGAAATGGAGGCGCTCACGCGCAGCCTGCAGGCGGCCGCGGCGGCCGCCGGGGCGCCGGTTCCGCTGTTTACCATGGCCGACCAAGAAGGCGGCATAGTCATGCAGGTCACGGAGAACGCCAGCTTGTTCCCGGGCAACATGGCGCTGGGGGCCACCGGCAGCCCGGCCGCCGCTTATGAGTCGGCGAGGATCATCGGCCTTGAGGCGCTTGCCATGGGGATAAACACTGTCTGCGCGCCTGATGCGGATGTCAACGCGGACGCGGACAATCCCGTGATCGGCGTGCGGGCATACAGCGACGACCCGGCTTTTGTAGGGGCCTTCGCAGAGCAGGCAGTGCGCGGGTTTGGATCGGCAGGCGTGCTATGCACTGTGAAGCATTTCCCCGGGCACGGCAGGACTGCCGTGGACTCGCATTTGGGGATGCCGCGACTGGACGCAGATGCAAGAGAGCTGGATGCAGTGGATCTACCGCCCTTTGCTGCGGCCGCGGCTGCTGGGGCCGGCGCGATCATGACCGCGCACATCCAGGTGCCGGCGCTGGATCCATCGGGAATGTGCGCCACTCTCTCCGGTCCCATACTGACGGGGCTGCTGCGGGGGCGGATGGGCTTTGATGGACTGATCATAACTGACTGCTTGGAGATGGGCGCCATTCAACAGACTGTGGGTACTGGGCAGGCGGCTGTTTCGGCGGCGGCCGCGGGGGCGGACATGGTGCTGATCTGCCACACCCTGAACCTGCAACGGCAGGCTGTGGATATGTTGGAGCAGGCGGTGAGATCCGGCGCGATACCCGAGGAGCGTATAGACGCCTCTTGCAGGCGAATACTCCGCGCCAAGCTGACGCGGGAGGAGGCCCGGGCCATCCGGGGGGGGAAAGGCGGGCGGCCTGTCATCGAGTTCGTGGGAGGCCGGTCGCATAGAATTGCCGAACAGAGGATCGCCCGGCAATCCGTGACGCTGGTGCGCAATGAAGATGGTGTTCTGCCGCTCGCTGCGGACAGGGTGAAGCGGGTTGCGCTTGTCTACCCCTCTACAATGCCGCGACTGCGGGCGGAGGACGTAGTGGATGACCAGACTGTGCTGGGTGAAGAGATCGCGGCTAAAGGGATCGAGGTTCGAGAAATCGGCATCGGGCCGGCTCCGACTCGCCAGGAGGTGGCCGCTGTGTGCCGGGCTGCTTTGGACGCGCGAGTCGATGCCGTGCTAGTGGCGACATCGTGCAAGACGGTGGAGCAGGAGCGAGCCCAAGGCGCGCTGGTTCAGGAGGTGCTCGGGGCGGCGCGGACGCGCGAGGCGGACGATGGGGCTTTCAGATGTGAAAGCGGGCGCGGGATACCCGTGATAGCCTGCGCGATTCGCAATCCTTACGACATCCGGGCCTATCCGGAGGCGCGGACTTACTTAGTTACC
>CAYYHF010000509.1:0-1516 GCA_964471415.1 uncultured Clostridia bacterium
TTTCGACACGGTAGGGATCCGCCTTGCCCTTCTTCCGAGCCGCCTCGCCGGCCTCCTTCATCCGGGCAATGCGTCGCTTGATATCCGCCTGCATCTTGTCCGTCCCCTTGTGCTTGGGGATGGTCCGAAGCATCTCTTCAAGCGCCGCCAGCTTCTCTTCGGGAGTCATTGCGCGCTTGTACGCCTCCTCTGCCTCCATGTACTGCGGGGTGAGGTTGGCGGGCATGCGTGCGTCCCTCCTTCTTGCTATCGCCTCCGGTTAGCTGTGGAGCACCATTGCGCTGATGGCCGGCACTCGGACTCGGGCGTCGTCGCCGTTTTCGTGTTTCACGGTGTATGCCGCATCATCCAGCGGGACAGTCCCGGCCTGCCGCCCTGCAACCACAATGATCCATTCTCCCTGCGTCGGCAGAGCTATCTCCACATCGTGCCTGTTAGCGTTGTATATGACAACTATCGAACCCCATTCATCACCGCATTCATTGCCGTCCAGCTCGAACATGACGACCTTGGGCGGCCCTGGGATGAACTTGAGAGCCGAGCGCACCTGCTCTGAATCGGTCATGCGGAATGCCGGGTGCGCACGGCGCAACTCGATGAGGCCGCGGTGGTAGTCGAATACTTCGCGGAATTCATGCTTGCGCAGCCATTCGAACTGATTGACCTTGTCTCCCGCCCTGTAGCTGTTATGGTTCCCGCCCTTGGTGCGGAGCAGCTCAGCTCCTCCCTCGAGGAACGGTATCCCCTGCGAAGTGAGGACTATCGCCTGCGCCAGGAGGTCCATGTTTATCCGGTCGCCTCTTGAGTTGAATGCGTTGGACCGCGCTATCTTATCCCACAGAGTCAAGTTGTCATGGCATGACACGTAGTTGACGCACTCTCCGGGCTCTTGAGCAAATCCCGACAGCCCGTCGGAATAGTGAATCGATGCCACTACTCCTTTCGCGATCTCGCGCTCACATCCTGCAGCGCCTGTGGCGAAGCCGGGCCGGCTCCCGTCGCTATCGCCCTTGATGGCATTCCTGAAGGAATCATTAAACACGCCGATTCCCGTCGAACGCTGCTTGCCTGCAGTGAACATTCTAGTATGGCATAGCCCGGACGGTCCTCCCGCCCATGGCTCGCCGTACAGCAGAAGCGACGGCTCGACCGTTCGGAGTTCGCATGCGATTTCTCTCATCGTGTCGCAGTCTATCAGGGCCATCAGGTCAAATCTGAATCCGTCTACATGGTACTCCTGCACCCAGTATTTGAGCGAATCGATGATTAGCTTGCGGACCATCGGTCGCTCAGTGGCGAGCTCGTTGCCGCAGCCCGACCCGTTAGTGAACATGCCCGCGGCGTCGGTGCGGTGGTAGTAGCCCGGCACAATCATCTGAAGAGGCGATTCCTCTGTGCTGTAGGTATGGTTGTATACAACGTCCAGGACTACGCGAAGGCCCGCCCCGTGTAATGCCTGTATCATCTGCTTCACTTCAGTGATACGCGTCGGCGCATGTTCCGGATCAGTGGAATA
>CAYYHF010000510.1:0-1515 GCA_964471415.1 uncultured Clostridia bacterium
GAGCTAAGTCGCGTGAGCGCTCGACAGCCGCGCGCACGGTGAGCTCCTCGTAAGCCTTGACCTGCTGCATCAGGCCGCGTATCTCAGGTTCGATCTCGCCGACGGGCCGCGGATGCGCGCCTTCGGAATCCACCGAGCAGGGCAGTTCCATCACAGCGCTCGCCGCGAAGCCATTCACTGCGCCTGATTGAGGAACATCCACAACCTGCGTCCGGGCATCGTCACTGTGTATCGAAGACATCACGTCCACCGCAGCCAGGCTGTAGTGAGCCCCGCCCCGCCGGCCCAGCGCTTCGGGTTTTTCCGCAAGACGCGGATCGCGATATGCTTCGAGCAGTTCCGCTTCGATCTCCATGACTGCCTCAGCGCGAGTCTTTTCGGCCGCCCGCTGTTCCGTGATGACTTCCCGCTCGCTGTAGAAGTACCTAAGGTACGGAGACGGGATCATTCGGAGGGATGACAACAGGCGCAATGCTGTCGGAGCTGCAGACCCTTCCAGGACCCGCTTCGTCACGTCGCGCCCTCGCCAGAAGACCTTGCGTATCCAGGATAGGTGGTTCAGGCCGACATAATCCAGGTCAATCTCGTCGACCCGCGCCCCTAGCTGTTCAGCTACGGCGATCTTCATGTTGATGGGCACGTTGCACAGGCCAATTGTCTTGGCCCTGCCATACCTGCAGGCCGCCTCGGTGACTATGCCCGACGGGTTAGTGAAGTTGATCAGCCATGCCCACGGCGCGACGCGCTCAATCGCCTCGCATATCTTGAGCATCTCCGGAATCGTGCGCATGGCCTTGGCAAACCCCGCAAGACCCGTAGTCTCCTGCCCGATCAGACCATGCCGCACAGCCAGCACCGTATCGAGATGACGCCATATCTGCCCGCCCACTCGGATTTGGGTGATCACAAAGTCGGCGCCGTTGAGCGCAGCATCAAGATCCTGGTGTAGCTCGACTGAGAGGCTCGATAGGTGATCCTGCCTGCCCAGGCCACCCGAACACGCTGATACCGCCATGCGTTGCACGAATCCACCAACAATCGCCAGTCGCTCAGGATCGATGTCCATGAGGCTGATGCGATCCACAGGGAATTCCGTCCGGCGCGCGATGATCCCATCTATCAGTTCGGGCGTGTAGGTGCTCCCAGCGCCTATTACCGCAAGCTTAGGGCTCATTCATGTCCCTCCGTCTCCCCTGCGCAATGCTCCTTAAGCTGGTTGTAACTGCCACTCAGTGCCTCGATCCATGCCCTCGTGACCTGGATACCAACAAGGCGCGCCGCCCTCGCCACCTACCCAAGCGCCGGCGGCTGCGCCAATGTGATCATCCTGGCGAAGGGATACTCACGCAGTACCACTGCAGCCGCAGCGTCTCGGATTATGGGATTGGGGTTGATTACCACACCCCCTGTAAGCACAACCGGGACACAGGCGCTGAGAGGGTACAGTCTCCTCAAAGCCGCCAGGGCGGACAGTCCCAGCTCCTGCCCGCAATCAGCTAGTATCTTGATTGCCGC
>CAYYHF010000511.1:0-1500 GCA_964471415.1 uncultured Clostridia bacterium
AATCGTGTGAACCACGACGCCCTGGTGCTGGCGAAATGGTCGGACGGACGCCTTGCGATGACCGAAACAAGATACGGTATCTACTGCTCCGAAAACTTGTTCAGCGCGGAGAATGCTGCCACTCCCGAGGTGGCCGCTTTGATAACCAACATCATAGAATACCTTGTGAACGTGAAGTACGGCGCACAGTTCAACCTGGGCCAGCTCAAGACGAAGGCTGCCTGGTACACTCCGCCCGCCGACCGCGAACGCATAGCCCACGATCTGCGGCGACTCGCCTCTGCCGGTTTCAACATGGTGTTCGTGTCGGCCTTTTCAGAAGGCCAGACCCTCTACCCGTCACAGGCGGCCGAGCGCAACCCTGCCTACGGCGACTTCGATCCGCTGCAGGCCTCTATCGAGGAGGGAAGACTCCTAGGGTTGTCGATGCACGCGTGGGTGGAAGCCTTCGACGCAGGCAAGGCCGCAGAGGACGGCTCTCTGCCTCCGCTGCTTCAGGCAAATCCAGGATGGGCAGCGATGAAACGAGGCGACCGTAGCCCCTCCCCCACCCGCGACGGACAGTACTTCCTATCGCCGGCTCATCCCAAGGTACAGCAGTTAGTCATGGATATCGCGCTCGAGATAGTCACCTGCTATGCCCCGGACGGCATCCATCTCGGCTCTGTATGCTACCCCGCAGAACAAGCCGCGCCGTATGGCTACAACCCTGCAGTGCTGGAGCTGGCCGCGGCCGAGCTAGGCTTCACGCCGCGCTCCATCGGGCTGGACATCGCCAAGTGGAATGCCTGGTTCGATTGGAGATGCAGCAACCTGAGCGCCTTCGCCGGAAGGCTCATCTCGATGATCCGCGAGGCATCCCCAGGGACGCTCATATCCGCGTCTGTGTATACGTATCCCGACTCAATGCTCCTCAGAATGCAGGACTGGAGTAAGTGGGCTACCGCGGGCTGGCTGGACTTCGTGGTTCCGCTCACCAATACCCGCGTTGCCGACCTCGTGGACACCCTAGTCCGCGCCGCACAGGGTTTCGCGGGAGTGAAAACGCCGGTGGTAGCCGGTATAGACGCAGCATCCATGCCGACTGCGGCAAGAAGCTTTGCTCCCGCCCTGGCTGGGCTGGTAGACGCAGCCAGAGCTGCAGGCGCATATGGAGTGTCGATATCCGATACGCGCGTCCTCTCGGACGAGGCGCTCTTCGCGCTGCTCGACGGGCCATTCCGCACGCCAACCGAGTAGCTGAGCTATAGCCGAAGCAGCTGTGCGGCACGCCTCCAACGAGAGGCCCTTCGTTCGAGACCATCCAGATCAGATGGAGTCTCAGACGAAGGGCTTGTCTTGTGACATCAGGATACGTCATACCACGTTGGGCCACGTGGCATAGAGCTACAATCCGAGTCCGTTCATGAACTCTCGTACTGTCTTCGCTGCATCGCCAAGGAGCAGGGTAACCTTGTCGCTCGGCTCGTACAGCGGGTTGTCGACACCCGCATAACCGGG